>JBDSOC010000145.1:0-12957 GCA_039915085.1 Chitinophagaceae bacterium | reverse complement strand
CACATGGAGGCCAATCTTATACAGATTTTTCAGAACAAAGTAAAGATACTTATCAGTCATTTAAAAGAATCGGATGCTGCTATTCTGGGCGCCAGTGCCCTGGTCTGGGAAATGAAATCTCAATTGTAATGAAATAATAAGCAGGTTCTTTATGCATTTCCTTTCATCACCCTCTTTGCTGGCGGAAATTATTTTCATTTTATACGGCAAATTAAAAGAACCTTATCCCCTCCGCTGACCCCATTAGGTATGGTTACCGCACAATGGCCTCATTAAAAACAAAAGAAATTTTTGATGCAGCCAATATTTTTTCCGGCATATTCATGATAAAACATGGTGTTGTACCGGCATCATCATTCCTGACAACTTTAAAGTAAATGCATTCAGAAAGGAATACTAATCTGCTGATGCAGGCCTGGGCAGAACTGTTTTAAATGCGATAAAATATTATGGCAACCGCTTTATTTTTAATCCACGCTTTCAAAACCAATGAATGGCCTTTAAGTAATAAAAAGGAAATAAAAGCAAAAAATATTAATTTGCGGTTATATAAAATGCTAATGAGGTTATACCTGCTTTTATCCTGCTGCGGCCTTGTATTGATTTTTTCCTGTAACAGCCCCGGCAACAACGGTAAAACGCCTGTTGAAAGTGATGATAAAAATGTTTTACAATCCGTAATAACCAATGGGGATACACTTAAAACATTTGATTTTGTAAATGTACAGTCCGCTAAGATCAAAGCTGCGCTTCAGCAACCCATGCCTGTTTTATTGTGCCAGGATTCTTTAAATGACCACCAGAAACTGGCGCAACTGATAGCATTGTCAGATACTATCTTTACTGAATCGGTGCGCAGAAAAGATACCAGGCAAGCTTACCGTTGCGAAATATTTGGCGTTTATCCGGCAAGGGAGACGGATATGGCTTATGTGAAGACGCGTTATAACCTGGCCGATTGTTACCGTGTAGACCTCTATAATTATGCCCTGAACAGTACAGCAACAGCCATCACAGATATTAAACAACAAAAAGTAATTGGCAATGGTTTCCAATTACAGGCACAACCGGATATTCCCCTTTACCTGAAGAACCTGGCTTTGAAAATTGCTGTATCATCGGCTGAAGTGCAGCAGGCGCTTGGGATGAAACCGGAAGAATCATCTGCGTTGATGGCTTCCACCAAAACTTCACTTAACCGTACCCGTTGTGAGCGATCGGGCCATTTATGCGTTGCACCTACTTTTGTAAAGGGCGACAAGGCTTTGTGGGCTATTGTAGATATTACTGATTATAAATTAGCGGGTATACGGTGGACCAATACAGGCACCACGGGCCCCGCTCCTGCCATTACAGAAAAAAAATTGCAGGATGATAAAATAACAGCCTGTTTTTGCGAGCTGCAGACAAGCCTGGAGAAAGATGGCTGGAAAATGGATTACATGTTAACCAGTAGTGATGGATTACGTATTACAGGAGTGTTATTTAATGGCAGACCGGTTCTGCAAAGCGCCAAACTGGTAGACTGGCATGTTAGCTATTCTGGTACAGATGGTTTTGGCTACAGTGATGCAGTTGGTTGTCCTTATTTTTCACAGGCAGCCGTAGTAGCTTTTGAGCCACCAAAAATAGCCGTATTGAAAGAAGACAATACAGTGGTTGGTTTTGCACTGGAGCAAACATTTAAAAGCGGGCAATGGCCCAGTCCCTGCAATTACAACTATGTACAACGATATGAGTTTTATAAGGATGGCCGTTTCAGGGTAGCCGCAGCAAGCCTGGGACGCGGATGTGGCAATGATGCCACTTATCGCCCTGTATTCAGAATTGCATTTGCAGCTGAACAAAACAACTTTGCTGAATGGAACGGAACAACATGGAATAACTGGGCGCAGGAAAAATGGCAGCTACAACAGGCAACCACCGCTTATACAGCAGAAGGCTACGAGTATAAATTAACCGATAACACAGGTGCAGGTTATTATATTGAACCAGGTAAGGGCCAGTTTAAGGATGGCGGCAGAGGAGATAACGCTTATGTATATGCTACAGCCAGCAAACCAGCAACAGATGAAGGAGAAGCCGACCTGGTAACCATTGGTCCCTGCTGTAATATCGATTATCACCAGGGGCCGGAAAAATATATCGAACCCTCGCCCGATGATATTCGTAATAAAAAAATTGTGGTATGGTATGTAGCCCAATTAAAAAATGACAATGCAAAAGGAAATGAATATTGCTGGGCCGAATCCGTACTTGAAAATGGTGTATATGTTACACGTAGCTATCCATGTTTTTGCGGGCCTTTGTTTGTCCCGGTAAAGTAATAGAAATCATGAAAAGTATCTTGTTTTTTTTTATTGCCTGTACAGGGCTGTTTTCCTGCCATTCTTCAGTGGAGGCTGTCTACAGTGATAATAGCTGCAAACTGATCCCACCATTTGTTGCAAGACTTGGATTCGATAAAAAAAAATCTTATTTCAGCACTTCAGAAAAAAAGACAATGGGGCTTGTTTTACTGGAAGCGGTTGATCCGCAAAATTTGCAGGCAGGTGCAACAAAAAAGTTCCAGGACAGCAGCTGGAAAAAAGCAGGCTGGCTGGCGCCCATACAATTAGACAACAGGGGTAATGTGTTTACAGGCCCTGCTCCGTTTATCAATGTATTAAACAATCCCGCCACAGACCAAAATACAATTTATAAAATTAACGGGCAAACCGGCAATATGGCCCCGTTTCTGAAATTGCCCCTGCCAGATAGCCTGACCGATCAAAATCCCTATGGCATTATAGGCATGGTGTTTTTATGTGAAAGCAGTTCTTTGTATGTTAGTACTGTAGCCGGCAGCAACCGTAATTACGAGAAAGGAGGTATTTACCAGGTAAATGTTAATTCAGGAAAAATAGAAGACAAACTAACGGGTATGGATGTACTGGGAATGGGCATTGCTTATACCAGCAATGAACGGAGGCTTTTTTTTGGCAAAGCAAGAAACCCTGATGTGTATTCCATAGGCCTTAATAAAAATGGAAACTTTTCAGGAAAGCCGCAATTTGAATTTTCATTAAGCGGGCTTGGCCCGAGAGGTGATGATAAAGTAAGGCGTATTAAGACAAACAAAAATGGCGGTCTTGAGGTATATGGGATGGAATTCAATTTTAACCTGATAGCACCGACTGAAAAACAGGAAACTGTTTACCAGTTTATTTATGATGAAGGAACAAAAAAATGGATGCCCGGCAATTAAATGTCAATTACAGCCCTGTCAATTGCATTTATATCTTAAAGTAAATACTGTGGCAGATACTACCGGTCAGCTATAATCTCTTAATGAAATTCATTCCCCCAAAATTTTATAAGGCATTCAGCAATATGTATAAAAAAACCGCTCCGGTAAGCCGGAACGGTTTTTTATAAAATAAAAATTATTTATTTAACTGAATCAACCAATCCTTTAAATGTTTCAGGGTTATTCATAGCTAAATCTGCCAATACTTTACGGTCAAGTTCAATACCTTTTTCACTTAGTTTATGAATGAAAACCGAATACGTTAAGCCTTCTGCTCTTACAGCTGCATTGATACGTGCTATCCATAAACGGCGGTATTCTCTTTTCTTCAGTTTGCGGCCTACATAGCTGTAGGTCATCCCTTTTTCAACAATGTTCTTGGCAACGGTGTATACATTTTTACGTTTACCGTAAAAACCTTTTGCTTGTTTTAATATTTTTTTTCTGCGGTGCTTGGAAGCGGCAGAGTTTACTGAACGTGGCATATCTTAGATGAGTTTAATTGTAAAAAGATAAAAATCAGGAGACCATTTATTTCAACCTCAGCAGGCGTTTCACGAAATATAAATTGGCCTGGCTAACAGTACCTTTTAATCTCATGTTTCTTTTACGCTTTGTAGATTTCTTGGTGAGGATGTGGCGTTTGAACGCTTTCTGAAAAGTAATTGCTCCTGTGCCCGTTATTTTGAAACGCTTTTTGGCACTTGAATTTGTTTTAACCTTTGGCATCTTGCATGCGGTTTTTAAATGTTACCCTGCTGGCGGTCTTACACAGGTAAGACACTTATGGGGCCGATTGGGCAATAGTAAGATTTTGGGTAAGCCAATCCTACGGGCTTTTATTGGGCTGCAAAGGTAAGGTTTTGAAGGTAAGAAACAAATCAAAATTCCTCTCGCCCAAGGTCGGGACTTCATGATTGCAAGCGGTTTGTACCGCAGGTCAGACCAGCGTCTGAAGATTGATTTCTCAGCAGGCATATCTCTCACCGGGAGCTTAAATCCAAGCATTGGATAACCCCCTGGCAGATCCGCGATTTCTCAAACCATTGGCAGGAGTGTCTGCAGGAATTTCATGAATTATTTTGCGCTGATTAATGGGCAGGCTCCGAAACTACCGAAGTCTCAAAGATTTCGGTAGTTTAGATTTAACCATCCCTACATAAGATACCAGCTAGAAGTCATCATCATAAAAAAAGCAGCAGTATTTCTACTGCCGCTAGTTATCAATTAATTACAAAAATTATTACTCTGCTTTTGGTTCTACCGATGCAGCGGGCTCTGCGCCTGCAGTTGCTGGTGGCGCTTGTACCTTCAACGGGCCATGCGGTGTTCCTTCGGGTCTTTCGGGCCTTGGTGCACGTGGTTCGCGCGGCTCCCTTGGTTCTTTCGGGCCAGCACTTTTATCTGTTTTCTTCTTCTGGCTCTTCGGCGCCCAAATGGCCAGCATGCGTTTGCCTTCCATTTTCGGCAAGCTTTCCAAAACGCCAAATTCTGCCAGGCGCTCCGCAAATTTCAGGATCAATAATTCGCCACGTTCTTTAAATTGTATGGCGCGACCCTTAAACTGTACGTAAGCTTTTACTTTATTACCGTCTTTCAAAAAGTTTTCAGCATGCTTCGCTTTAAAATCAAAATCATGATCATCCGTATTGGGCGTAAAGCGTATCTCTTTTACTTCAGAGACCTTGCTGTTGGCCTTCATTTCTTTTTCTTTCTTTTTCTTCTCGTATAAAAACTTATTGTAGTCGATTATTTTACAAACCGGAGGATCTGCCTGGGGAGAAATTTCTACCAGGTCAAGCTGCTGGTCGTTCGCCATGCGCAATGCTTCCTGGATAGTATATACGCCTACTTCAATATTCTCGCCTACCAAACGTACAGATGGTACGCGTATCATGTGGTTGGTGCGGTGTTCCTGTTGTTGTTCTTTTCTGAACCTTGGATTGAAAGCGCCCCTCGGGGGCCTGGGTGGAAATGCCATTTACAAATTTTAGTTTAAAAATATCCAGAGAAGCCTTTTAGCTATTAATTTTTAGCCGTTGGCATCTTTGAAGAATTAGTGTTGTTTTTTATTAGTGAAAATTAATTTCATATCAGCGCTCATTAGTCTTACACAAAATTCATTCCCAAATCTGGTTTCATCCGTATTAATTCGCGTCACTTTTTCTTTCTTTTATTTCGGTTATAATTTCTGCCAAAAATTCATCTACTGGTTTTACTCCTGTATCACCCTTGCCCTGGCGGCGAACGGCTACTGCATTTTCATTCATTTCTTTCTCCCCCACTACCAGCATATAAGGTACTCTCATTAATTCAGTATCCCTTATTTTCTTGCCTATTTTTTCATTCCGGTCGTCAACCTCTGCACGAATATCTGATTTTTTCAGCTTTTCAGAAATACTTTGTGCATAAGGTAAAAATTTATCGCTGATTGGTAAAATTTTTACCTGCACCGGGCTCAGCCATACCGGCAGTTTACCCGCATAATGTTCCAGCAAAAACCCAATAAAACGTTCATGGGTACCCAGCGGTGCCCTGTGAATGATCAGCGGTGTTTCAGGGTGATTGTCCTGGTTGGTATATTCCAGTTTAAAACTACGCCCCTGTGAAAAATCGACCTGGTTGGTAGCCAGTGTAAATTCACGCCCGATAACACTGTAAATCTGCACATCTATCTTGGGTCCGTAAAAAGCTGCTTCGTCCTGCACTTCTACGTAAGGAATATTTGATTCGATCAGTACCTGCCTCACCATTTGCTCTGTTTGTATCCATAGCTCCGGTTCGTTCACATATTTTTTTCCGAGTTTATCAGGGGAGTGAAGGCTTAAACGCATCACATATTTATCAATACCAAATATTTTAAAATACTTCTGGTACATATCATTTACCGCCCTGAATTCTGACGCAAACTGTTCTTTGGTACAGTAAATATGTGCATCATTCATGTGGAGTGCTCTCACGCGCATCAGCCCAAACAACTCACCGCTTTGTTCATAACGGTAAACAGTACCGTATTCTGCAATCCGGTAAGGAAGATCACGGTAACTTTTTGGCTCCGCCGCATATATTTTATGGTGATGCGGGCAGTTCATTGATTTCAGGTAATACTTTTCTCCATCCAGCTCCATGGGCGGGTACATACTATCTGCATAATAAGGCAAATGCCCGCTGGTAATATACATGCTCTCTTTAGCTATATGCGGCGTTACCACTCTTTTATAACCGCCTGCACTTTCTGTTTCTTTCGCAAGCTTTTCCAGTTCTTCAATAATAACAGTTCCATTGGGCATCCACATCACCAGGCCCTGGCCAACATCGTCATCCATGGTGTAAATACCCAGTTCTTTTCCCAGCTTGCGGTGATCTCTTTTCTTTGCTTCCTCCAGCATCAGGAGGTATTCATCCAGCTCTTTCTGCGATGGAAAGGAAATTCCGTATACGCGTGTAAGCTGTTTATTTTTCTCATCTCCCTTCCAGTATGCGCCTGCAATATTTGTAAGCTTAATGGCTTTAATGGCGCCTGTTGCGGGGAGGTGGGGCCCCCGGCAGAGATCAGTAAAATTTCCCTGCGTATAAAAAGTAATACCTACGTCGTTCAGGTTACTTAGCAGATCCAATTTATATTCATCTCCCTTATCAGTAAAATATTGCACTGCATCTGCCTTGGAAATTTCTTTGCGGATATACTGATTGTTTTGCCTGGCCAGTTCATTTATCTTTTTTTCCAGCTTCGACAGATCTTCCTCCATAAGCTTTTTGTCGCCAAGATCAATATCATAATAAAAACCGGGAGGGTTTACGGTAGGCGGACCGACCCAGAATTTTACACCCGGAAACATACTTTCAACCGCCTCTGCCATCAAATGCGCGGAAGAATGCCAGAAAGTGGATTTCCCATCCTTATCATCCCATGTTAATAATTTGAGAGAAGCATCTTCATTAATAGGTCTTGTTGCGTCCCAAACCTGGCCGTTTACCTGCGCTGCCAATACTTTTCGGGCCAATCCTTCACTGATTGATTTGGCTATTTGCAATGCCGAAGTTCCTTTTTCAAATTCCTTTACTGCGCCATCCGGAAGTGTAATTTTTATCATCTGGTTGTTTTAAATACCGAAAGAGTTTCACGACTGGGCGAATTGAACGGAGAACACGGCGAATCAATAGAAATGCTGCCAACGCTGCTCAGCACCTCCGCCGCGTGAAACAATTTTTCAGAAGCGCAAATTTAACGAACTCTTGGCAGATAAACCTTTTGTTTTCAGTGAAATTGCAATGATTTTTTTGAACAATGAATTTGTAATTTGGACGTATGAGAATTGTATTTACACTGGTTTTGTTTTTATTATCAGTACCCGTTTTTTCGCAGGATCTTACTGGCATCTGGCGGGGTAATTTTGTTTCAGCAGATAACAAAATGAATGATTTATTTAACCTTGAAGACCGTTACAAATATGAAGTACAGATAGACCAGCGCGGCAAGGCTTTTAACGGTGTTACCTACTCCTATAAAAGAACTGAATTCTATGGCAAAGCTTCTTCCAATGGTACTGTAAACCCTAAAACCGGCAAAGTGATTTTGCAGGAATTAAAATTGCTGGAATTAAAAATGGCCTCTTCCAGTTATGCATGCTGGATGATTTGTTTTCTTCAATATACAAAGAATGGTGATGAGGAATTTCTTGAAGGCAAATACAGCAGTTATAAAGAAACTGATTCTTCTTTCTGTGGAAGGGGAAATGTTTTTTTACGCAAAGTAGTTACTTCCGATTTTTATAAAGAACCATTTTTAGTCAACCGCGAAAAAGAAAAAAAGGAAGTCATTGCAAAAAAGAATCCTGCGGCTGATTCTGGCAAGGTTAAAGCTCCTCTTATAGCAGCAACAAAAAAAGCGGCAACCAAAACTGTTACTGCAACAAAAAAACCGCCGGTTGCCAGACCACCCGGGAACTCTATTGCTAAAAACAATGCTGCCAAAAAAATCATCAAACCTGCTCCTCCGGCAGTATCGCAAAATAAAGATATAAAGGCCGTACCACTGGCACCGGAAATAGTGACAGAAAGAAAAGAGCACGACATTAAGATGAAAGAACCTGCATTTATACCGCTGGTATTAAAAAACCGTGAGAATGAAGTGGTACAATCAATTTCGGTAAACACCAATGAAATTACCATCAATATTTATGACAATGGCACCATTGATCATGATACTGTTTCTGTTTACCTTGATAAAAAAATGGTGATTGCCCACCAGATGCTTACCACTTCTGCCATAACTTTTAAATTTAAAATGGACGACACCAACAATTACCATGAACTGGTAATGGTGGCAGATAACCTGGGAGACATACCGCCGAATACTTCACTGATGGTGGTAAAGGCCGGCGACAAACAATATGAAGTGCGCATTACTTCTACAGAACAAAAGAATGCGGTGGTGATTTTTAAATACGAGAAACCAAAATAATTCAACCGCTCATCCTATTTAGCTCCCTGTTTTGACAGCTAAATAATAATTTGTTTCCTATTTATGCTGATGCGCAATTTACTCTTTGTAACATTACTGCTTGCCGGATACATGGGCAATGCCCAGGATTTGAATGGTATATGGCGTGGCAAACTTACCCAGGCACCCGGCGGATGCTTTCCGGAATATAATATTGAACTGCAAATAAATTTTATACCTGCTGCCAATACGTTTAGTGGCAAGGCATATGATTACCATGATACGTCAAAATATGTGAAGCTTGATTTTATCGGTCGTTATAACGGTACTACAAAAAGAATGGTGATTATTGAGAACGATTTAATGGAGACGCACATTCCTGACAATTGTGTTCCCTGTATTAAAACATATGATCTGAGCTGGAGTAAATCGGGGAATGAAGAAATACTGGTGGGTGAATGTAAGGGCCGTGAATTTGGCAGCTACGGCAACTGCCCGTCTTATAAAGTTATGTTGAAAAGGGTGGCAGTATCTGACTTTGCAGTAGATGTAGAACAAAGCACTGAATTAGCAGAGTTGCAGAAAAAAATAAAACTACAACCGCGCAGTAAAGAATTGGTAAAAACATTTATTATTCCGACAGGTGATATTAAACTGGATTTTTATGACAATGCAGAAATAGATAATGATACCATCACTGTATTAATGAATGGCAAACTGCTTTTATACAGAAAAATGCTGAAGGCCACACCACTTACGCTCACACTGAATGCTTTTCCCAATACAGATTATGAACTGGTGATGTATGCAGATAACCTTGGCAGCATTCCGCCAAATACTGCCCTGCTGGTAATAACGGCAGGTGTAAAAAAATATGAAGTGAGGCTTGCTTCCAGCGAGGAGAAGAGTGCTGCAGTAAAATTCAGGTACGAGCCACCACCGAAAATCCAGTAAATAATCTGGTTTCTGATGTGATGATTTCTGATTTTTCTTATTCGGGTTTATCCTATAGTTTTAAAATTGCTTGCATTACCATTCAACCAATCAACTGACACACTCGTATCTGAAAACCTCTCTTTCGTCGCAACATTTTGAAACCTGTATTTTTTTTCCCGGATATATCTCTAATTTGGCGGCATGAAACCAGCCTGGTATGCAAAAAAATGGGTGATTGTATTATTACATCTGGCGGCATGGACATTTTATTTTTCATTGCCTTATTTACTCAGGGGCCCGGAAAATGAGCGGCCTGCCAAACCCTCCTCCGAGGGAAACGCAGGGCTCTATTTTTCATGGGTAATGAATTTCTCATGGGTGGCGGTGTTTTATTTCAATGCCTACATTCTTATTCCCCGCTATATCTACAAAAAAAAATACTTGCAATATGCATTGGCACAGGTTATAACCTATTGTGGCATATTAATAGAAGTTTACTTCCTGGTTAACCTGGTTTTTAAAACACCCCGGTATGAATTGCGCACGGTATTTTTTAACCTGCTGATCTATCTTTTTATTTTTGCCCTCAGTACTGCTTACCAGCTTATAAAGGACAAAATTAACAGCGATAAACTGGCGCAGCAAAAGCAAAATGAGGTATTGAAAACTGAATTGTCGCTCCTGCGCTCGCAGGTGAGCCCGCATTTCATGTTCAACGTGCTGAACAATATGGTGTCGCTGGCAAGAAAACAATCAGACATGCTGGAGCCTTCTCTTATAAAATTGTCTTCGCTGATGCGGTATATGCTCTATGAAGCAGATGAGGAAAGAGTATCGCTTGAAAAAGAAATGGATTATCTCCAGAGTTATATTGATTTACAGCAGCAGCGTTTTGGAAAAAAAGTACAGGTTAAAGTGCACATGCATACAATGGATGATCAATACCAGCTGGAACCTATGCTGCTTATACCCTTCGTAGAAAATGCTTTTAAGCACGGTACCGGAATGATAGAAGATGCGCAGATTGATATTGACCTGGAAGCAGAAAAAAATATTTTGCTATTTACTGTCAGCAATAAATACAATCCCGCTTCTGCCGAAATAAAAGACAAAACTTCAGGTATTGGTCTGACTAATGTAAAAAGACGGCTAAATTTACTTTATGGAAAGAATCATACGCTGACGATTTCAACAAATGATAACTGGTTTGTGGCGTCACTGAAGATAAACCTCATGTAGGTTTATTCAGTGAAATTGAAAACGGGGAATTTAAATAAAAGTAATTTAATATGATACAGTGCCTTGCAATAGACGACGAACCACTGGCGCTTGACCTGCTGGCAGATAACATCAGTAAAGTACCCTACCTCCAACTGGTAGCAGCCTGCGATGATGCCATGGCCGCAATGAAAATACTGGAACAACAAAAAATTGATCTTATTTTTCTGGACATACAAATGCCCGGGCTGACTGGTTTACAATTTATTCAGACCCTTAAGGAAAAACCCATGTTTATACTGGTTACTGCCTATGAGAAATATGCACTGGAAGGTTTTGAACTGGATGTAATTGATTACCTGGTAAAACCGGTGCCGTTACAGCGTTTTATAAAAGCCTGCAATAAAGCAAACGAGCTGTACCAGTTGAAGGCCAGGCCCAAACAAACAAATACGGAAGCCAACCCGGGTTATTTTTTTGTAAACGTTGATTACAGCCAGTTAAAAGTTGTTTTTGATGATATCACTTATATAGAAGGCTTGAAAGACTATATTAAAATTCACCTTAAAAGCAGTTCAAAAGCCGTTATAACCAGGATGAGTATGAAATCCCTGGAAGATGAATTGCCTGCGACTCTATTTATCCGTATTCATAAATCTTATGTCGTTTCTGTAAAACATGTTACGGCGGTAAGAAAAAATAGTCTTTTTATTGATGCGCTGGAATTGCCTGTCAGCGATAATTACCGCGATGTAATAGCTACGGTAACCGGCAAAACAGGTCAATAAGCATGGGGTGCATTTAAAATTGTCGCTCTGAGTTTCGGCCGGTGGAGACACCGGCCGAGGCCAAGCCGTGGTTGGTGTCCCCCACCAACCACTTCTAGCTGCGACAATTTTAAATGCACCGTAAGCATGTCTTATATTCCACCGGGAATTTTACATTTGTATCTAAAATAAAATGAAAATGAAAAAAATAATTTCCTTTCTTTCCCTTGTACTGTTTATTGCAGCAGTTTTACACGCGCAAACTGCTGATGAAATTGTAAATAAGCATATTGACGCCATCGGCGGAAAAGATAAAATCAAACAAATAACATCAGTTTACCTGGAAGGCACTACACAGGTAATGGGAAATGAAAATCCCACAACCATTACCATATTGAATGGAAAAGGATACAAAAGCGAATCAGATTTCAATGGCCAGAAAGCGATTCAGTCTTATACAGACAAAGGCGGCTGGTCGGTTAATCCCATGGGCGGTGGATCTGCTGAGCCAATGCCTGAGGAACAATACAATGCTGGCAAAGATCAAATTAATGTGGGTGGTGCTTTATTTGATTATGCGGCTAAAGGCAATACGGTAGAATTGCAGGGAAAAGATGGTGGTGCTTACAAATTAAAATTGGTTACAAAAGACAAAATAGCCACTACGTATTTTATTGATGCTACCACTTATTACGTTGTGAAAGTGCTGAAAAAAGCAAATATGGGAGGACAGGAAGTAGAAATTGCTATAAAGCTTTCTGACTATAAAAAAACAGACTTTGGGTATGCTATTCCTTTTACTATTGATACCGATCTGGGACAGTTTTCATTAAGTACAACTATTAAAAAAGCCGAAATAAATAAAACAATTGACCCGGCTGTTTTTATTATGCCGAAATAAGTATTAAATATATTGTAACCATTGTACAAAGCCGGTGTTATGCACCGGTTTTTTTATGTCCGGCCGGCTAAACCCAATATGAATTTGTGCATTCCGGGGTTCTTCTTTTTGAGGAGCCGTTTTTCGTCGCAAGATTTTCGCCTATTGTCTCATTTGCCTGAAAGAAAGCAGAACAGAAGATAGTTTTGTGCCAGCAAAAAAGCAAATCATGAAAAAAATAATTACAATAATAGTCATATTGATTGCCGCGAATACCCTTTTTGCGCAACCTCCGGGTGGTGCACCCCGCATGGCCGGCGGACCTGGAGGAGGCAGCATTGGCCATGTATATGGAAAGATAACCGACAGTGCGGGTAAACCACTTAGCGATGTATCTGTGGTGCTATTGCAAAGCCGCCAGGAC
>JBDSOC010000144.1:0-18407 GCA_039915085.1 Chitinophagaceae bacterium | reverse complement strand
GTACAGTTACCGGTTTATCTTTTTCATTGTAGCCTTTTTTTTCCATGTATATGGGCATACCGCGAATACTCATCCACAGATGGTTACCCAGTTTGCGCAGGCTGTCTGTATAATACCTTAACTGTTCCAGCGCAGGTTTTTGACTGATGTTGAGCGATAATTTATTTTTGGGATAGGCATTAACGGTATCTGTATCAAAATAATCCAGTTGCTGGTATAGTCGCACCTGGCTAAAAGGGTGCATTAAATGCAAAGGTGTAAAATCATAAGAGTTGGTACCGGCAAACTCGCGCAGCGTTGGAACCGGTAAGGCCGGAAAATGAACTGTATTTTCTGCGGGTATTCTTTCCTGCAGGTTACCGTATAACACCAGTTCGCTGATAACAGGTTTGTAGCTGTTAAACCTGATCATTACATATCTTGATAACTGGTTAACAGTAAAATTTCGCCAGCCCCATGCAGCAACATGTCCGCTGGTAGCATAAGCTGCCACCAGTTTCCAGTTATTCATTTCTCCCGTATACAGCCAAACGCTGTCCGTTTCAAGCGCTTTGTCATAAATAAAAAAATCAGATAATGCATACAAACCGTGGAGGTCTGCTACAATGCGCAAACCCCTGCCAGGCGGATAAAAAATAGCCATCTTGCTATTGGGTAAAGGCTGTGTGTGCGGGTGAATCATTATTCCATTGGCAGGATCCGCATTTTCATCAAACAATTTCATGGGGTCACCGTTGCCACTGGCTTCAGAGCCCGAGAGATCAAAAACATCGTCGCGTGTAATGCCGGTTATTTTGCGCATTGAACCAGTTGGCCGGGACAAATGATTTGGCCGCCCATAAAATAAAGATTGCACCATGTAAATACCGGCTACTGTTATTACAATGCTGGTCATTAGCAATAATGCCGTCAGCAAATTTTTTACAAATGCGTTTTGAGGAGTGATATCTTTTCTTGGGCCTGGCATTAAATAAAAATTGACGGAGTTTGTTTGATACAAATCACTCCGTCAATATTACAATAAATTATGTTGGTTTATTTATAGCCTTTTGAGCGTACCACGCTTTTAGACATTTCATAAAATGCACGTGAGCTGTCTTTGAATTCTTCCCATTTTGTTTTCTGCGGAAAGAAGGCCTCCGCCCATTCTTTTTTCCATTTACCGGTAAAATATTTTAGTATCTCAGGGTCTTCCGGGTTCACTACATATTTAAAATCACCCTCCCATTCAACACGGTTGGTAATCATGTTGGGATGGGTTTTTTCTAAAATTTTAAATCCTATCGAATGTGTAGGCAGGTAATCCTGGATCAGTTCGCCCATATCGTACCCATACACAAAATTAATTTTCTTTTTATCGACCAGGTAGGTGATATCATTCATCTCGTGAATGATCCATTTGTGTGATTCGCGCGGAAAAAGATATTCACCCAGTAATGAAGGTGTCTCCATAAATCCTCTTTTTGCTACGCGAAACTGTTCGGCAAGAAATTTTTCAGGATTTTCTACATGCTCCAGCACCTGGCAGCAAATTACATAATCAAATTCTTTGTCCTTAAAGGGCAGGTTTTCTCCGTCTGCCTCCATAAAAGTCTGGTTCTTCAGCACTTTTATGTCGCCGCTGCGGTGGTAATTGGTATCGGTGTATTTATCAACCACCACGTTGGAACGGGGATGAGGATTGTGCCCCCCTCCCACCTCTAAAACGCGGTCTGTAGGTTTAATATGAAGACTTTGCCTGTTTCTTGGGTTCCTGATTTTCATTCAAAACAAATATTTGGGGTATTCATCAATGCGCAATTAACGCAGCGGCAAATATAATTATTGTTTATTAATAACGCAAGTAACAGAAAATAAGAGGATTATGAAGAGGTAGAATTTTCGATTTTTCGATTTTTTGATTTCGGGATTTGCTCAAACATTTACGGGCAAAACAAATCGCGATATCGCTCAAATTTCGGGGTTTGCAATGTTTTAATCTCTGATTGCGGGATTTTATAATTTGCCAGGAACCTGCAACAAAAGAATCACAAAATCAATATCGAAATCCGCAATCTTCTCCTACCTTTTATCTTTGCTTTCTATGGTACTCCGAGATCAATTATTGAAAGAACACAGTAAATCAAATTGCAATAAAATAGTAAAATGGATTGGTGGCAACCAGCAGCGCTTTGATGAATTATTCAAATTATTTTTGAGTGATGAATACCGCGTAGTACAACACGCTGCATGGCCGCTGAGTTGTGCTGTTATCGATCATCCGCAACTCATTAAAAAGCATTTCAATAAATTAATAACCAATCTTGACAAGCCGGGCATCCACAACGCGGTTAAACGCAATACCATGCGTTTTTTGCAGGATATTAACATCCCTGGGAAATATCATGGCAGATTAATGGATACTTGCTTCAGGTATATTTCTGTACCAGGAGAAGCAATTGCGGTAAAAGCATTTTCATTGTCTGTGCTGGAAAAATTATCCAGGGTATACCAGGAAATTATCCCCGAAATAAAATTACTGATAGAAGAAAATTATGATCGGGAAACACCGGCGTTCAGATCAAGAGCGAAGAAATTTTTGAAACGCATTAATATTTAGTACGGAGTATTTAGTAGTATGCAGACTAAGCGGATCATTTTGAAAACACCCGTAATCTTTTGATGCATTCATTTTAAAAAAGACGATGGTTGTTTGATCTGTTCTCCTGTATCACTACCGCGCAATGGATGTAGCAAAAACGTACAAATTCATCAGCTAAAAAAATTGTAATACACTCATTACCAGACTACAAAAGTTATGGCACTATTTTATGTGTAAAACCTTGCGGGTAAGTGTGCATGTTGAGACAGGATTTATAAAAACTGAAGGCCATTGACTACAACTCATGGCTAACCGCTAAAAGATTCTTATGCTAAAAAATTATTTCAAAATTGCCTTCAGAAATATAATGCGCCACAAGGCTTATTCTGTTATAAATATATCAGGCCTGGCCATTGGTATGGCTTCCAGCATCCTGATTTTGCTGTGGGTACAAAATGAACTGAGTTATGACCGGTTTCATAAAAATGCCGGTGAACTTTACCGTGTTACCGCCAGTGCCGGAGATTTTAAAGCAGCAGTCAACCCCGCCGGAATGCCTGCCGGTTTAAAAGCCCAGATGCCGGAGATAATAAGTTATGTTCGTTTAAGTCACCCCGTTACCATTCTGCTTGAAACCGGCAACCGAAAATTTACCGAGGGAAAAGTTTTTTATGCGGATTCCAATTTCCTGGAGATATTTTCTTTTCCATTGGTAAAAGGAAGCGCTGGAACGGCCATGCAACGTCCCGATGCATTGTTGCTAACAGAAGACATGGCCACCAAATATTTTGGAAAGGAAGATCCGATTGGCAAAATCCTGAAAAAAAACAATGGCAGCAATGTGGTTGTTACCGGCGTACTGGCCAATATTCCTTCTAATTCTCACCTGCAGTTTGATTTTATTATGCCCATGTCGGCCATTGCGCAGCAAGATCGTGATTTGAAAAACAGTACCTGGGGAAGTTTCAATTTTTACAGTTATGTACAACTAAATAAAAACGTTGATCGTTCCGGTGCATCGCTGTTAAAACTTCAACAGCAGATGAATAAAATTTACCGGGAGCATAAACCCGATGGCGTGAAAGCACAATTTCAATTGCAACCGCTTACAGCCATTCATTTGCAACCGGGCCTGCAGGTTGATTTACCCGGCCATGGCAATATTCAATACGTGAATATTTTTTTTATAGTTGCTATTTTCATACTGGTAGTGGCTTGTATTAATTTTATGAACCTGGCCACCGCGAGGTCTGCAAGAAGAGCAAAAGAAGTTGGACTGCGCAAAGTAGTAGGCGCCATGCGTGGCCAGTTAATCGGACAATTTCTGGGCGAATCAATGCTGATTTCATTTTTTGCATTGTTTTTTGCAATCGTCATCGTGCTGGTTTCGCTTCCCTTGTTTAATAACCTTGCGGGTAAACAGCTTGCTATTAATTTACTGGATGGGAAGATACTGGCAACGCTTATTGGCATCGCACTGCTTACAGGTCTTATTTCAGGTAGTTATCCGGCGTTGTTTCTTTCGGGTTTTAAACCCGTGAAGGTTTTAAAGGGCAATATAAAAACAATGGGTGCCAACCTGTTGTTCCGCAACGGGCTGGTAGTAACGCAATTCATCGTTTCTATTGTGCTGCTGGTGGGCACTGCGGTTATTTATAACCAGTTGCAGTTTATAAAAAACAGGAACCCCGGGTTTGCAAAAGATAACCTGCTGTACGTATCTATGACGGGTGATTTATGGAACAAACTGTCTACCCTAAAAATTGAACTGCAACGAAACCCGCTGACGGCTGATTACGCGATTACATCGGAGTTGCCCGTAAATATTCACAGTGGCAACAGCAATGTGGTATGGGAAGGAAAGGATTTGCGTTCAGAAATTGTAATTCCATCACTGGAAGTAAGCGAATCCTTTATTGATGTTTTTAAAATACAAATTGTAAAGGGGCGTGCTTTCTCAGCAAAATTTACAACAGATTCAAACAATTACCTGTTGAATGAAAAAGCAGTTAAAGTAATGGGTATGACCGCTGACAATGCGGTAGGAAAATCAATCTCCCTTAACGATACAAAAGGCACTATTATCGGCATTGTAAAGGATTTCAATTTTAAACCGGTGCAGCAGGTAATAGAGCCGCTGGTATTGCAGTTAAATAAATGGGGAGGCCATGTGATTGTGAGGGCAAAACCGGCAAGCACGGAGGCTACTATAAAAGCCTTGTCTGCCATCTGTACACAGCTCAACCCGGCATATCCGTTCTCCTATAATTTTCTTGACCAGGACCTGGCCAATTTGTATAAAGGCGAGCAGCAAATGGGCAGTATCTTTAACCTGTTTGCCATGCTGGCCATTTTTATTTCCTGCCTGGGTTTGTATGGCTTGTCTGCTTTTATGGCGCAGCAACGTACCAAAGAAATAGGTGTACGGAAAGTACTGGGCGCTTCTGTATTCAATATTGTTTATTTATTGTCGACCGGTTTTACAAGGCTTATTTTAATTGCTACGGTAATTGCCATCCCGCTTTCATGGTTTGCCATCAATAGCTGGCTGAGCAGCTTTGCCTATCATATCAATATCGGTTGGGTTGTTTTCGTGCTGGCCCCATTGGCCGCCCTTTTCATTGCCTGCCTCACGGTTAGCTATGAATCAGTAAAGGCAGCGGTGAGTAACCCAATGAAGAGTTTGAGAACGGAGTGAGAAAGCCTTAGCTACCAGTAATAACAGGATATTTTACTACCCTGGTTATTACACATCGCTAAAACCAGTTTATCAATTCCTTATTTTTAAATTTTAAAGTTTTGTAATTTGTTGAGCATGTTTTATAAAAGGAAATTATTGCATCACAAATTTTTCAATACAATTTTCTCTCTTATCACCACCGGTGAACCTTCTGCAACAAAAACAGACGCGGGTTTTGCATTGTCAAGAAATGCAAAGTCCGATCCATAAAAATTTTCAAAAATGCAATCAATGTGGTAAGTGTTTACAGGATAAGTATTCCAGGTGGGATGTTCTACGGTATACTGGTTCGTTATTGATTCATTCACTTTTGCGTAACCATTGTAATGTTCAAAAATAAAAGCCTCTGCAGTACCTGGTTCAATGGGCCACAACTGGTTAATCACGTTGGCAGCAATCAGGTTGTCTTTTCCTTTCCAGTGCCAGCTGTATTCAAGCGATAAGTCTTTTTCTGTTACCAAAACCGAATGCTTCATGGCGGTTGCAATATATTTCTCTTTATAAAGATTATTGGCTACCCATGCAATGGCGGTCTTTGGCACAATCTCACTTATAAAAACAACACCACGGTTTACGGTTCCATTTTTTGCTGTGTGCTTTACATAGAAGCGCAGGTTAATTTCCGGGAAACTAGTATGAAATGGAATACTGATGCCTTTTATTTTTACTTTTTCAAACATAAAACCTACCAGGCTTACATAACATTTTCCACTTAAAAAATCCAGTTCAGTAAAAGCAGGTAAATAAGGAACCAGTATCGCCGGCTCAATTTCATAATTGGCCATGATGAGGTTTTCCCAGGAAGCAGTGAGGAAAATCTTTTTAATTGCATCCATCAGATATTTTTTGATTGCTGAATTTTTATATTTCGAGATTGGCTGTAATGCGAAACGTTAAGTAAAAGCGGTCTTGCAGATCTATCTACGTGTAATTTTAATATTCCGGTATTTGTAATGATGTTACATATAAAGCAATCCCAAAATCAAAAAATCAGCAATTGTTATATCGGTTTTGGTTTATTCCTGGTTACCCCTTTTAAAATCAACCGGAGTGACTGATCCCTGGTAAAATAATTGTACATCCAGTTACAAAAAACAAAGAACCTGTTTTTTACACCCAGTATCAGCATCAGGTGAAGGCCCATCCATATCAGCCATGCAAAGAAACCGCCGAAATGCAATTTAGGTTTTGGCAGATCAACTACTGCCAGGTTGCGTCCTACTGTGGCCATTGAACCTTTATCATAATATTCAAATTCGTAGCGCAGTGCAGATTTACTTTCAATGCGCATCAGGTTCTCTGCAAGGGTATCCGCCTGTTGCATGGCGGTCTGCGCCACCTGCGGATGTCCCTTCGGGTATAAAGGCGTTTCCATATATGCCACGTCACCAATAGCATATACATTAGTGGCGCCCAATACCAGGTTATGCCGGTCTGTTTTTATGCGGTTGCCTTTTGCTATAAGATCTGCCTGTATGCCGGCCGGAATGTTTCCTTTGATGCCAGCCGCCCAAATCACGGTAGCTGTTGCAATGGTTTTACCATTTGTAAGCGTTACCATTTTGCCATCGTAATCCTTTACTACAGTACCGGTGATAACTTCCACACCCAATTTTTGCAAATATTTTTCTGACTGTTCAGAAGATTGTTCCGTCATTGAAGCGAGTGTTTTTGGCGAACCTTCCAGCAGGTAGATTTTCATTTGTTTAAAATCAAGCTCCGGATAATCTTTTGGCAATACATAAGAACGCATATCTGCAATGGCGCCCGAAACTTCTACACCCGTTGGCCCGCCACCTACCACTACCACGGTTAACAGGCTTTCCTTTTCAAGTGGGTTCGCAGCTATGGTTGCATCTTCAAAATTCTGGATAAGATGATTGCGCAAGTTCAACGCTTCAATGGTTGATTTCATAGGAAATGCATTTTCCTGCAATTGCTGGTTACCGAAAAAATTAGTACCCGCACCCGTGGCAATTACCAGCGCATCATATTTAATATCTCCATTAT
The DNA here is from genome assembly GCA_039915085.1 of Chitinophagaceae bacterium. Taxonomy (GTDB): domain Bacteria; phylum Bacteroidota; class Bacteroidia; order Chitinophagales; family Chitinophagaceae; genus JACMLD01. Next base: position 11,076 of record JBDSOC010000144.1, on the reverse strand, counting down.
CTGTAACAATCTTATTTTCTGCCGCTACTATCTCGCGCAATTCTCCCAGGCGGATACGTACATTCTTACTTTTATGAAATGCTTTTCTTAGTGGGAAAGAAATATTACTGGCATCCAGTCCGGCGGTAGCCACCTGGTAAAAAAGTGGTTGAAACTGGTGGAAATTAAACCTGTCCAGTAAGATAACTTCTATACCCGGTTTGTTATTCAGTTTCCTTGCCAGGCGCAACCCGCCAAAGCCCCCGCCTGCTATAACTACTCTCATACTGATAAATTTTAATTCACTGCAAATTTACAAAACTTTCAGTAATTATTGAAAATAAAATTAGTATTACCGGAGCACACCAGACCAGTTGTACACCAGGAAACCTGCCCCGTACACGGCCATAATAATCAACGCCTGTGCCGGAAATAAGGCAACACAAAAAATGGAAAGCAAACCGGTACCGGCAAGCAGGAGAGAAAAAATATTCCTTTTATTGGTTTTTTTGAATTGAAGCGGGTAATCAATTTCCCCCAGCGGCAGGGCAAGTGATAAACATACAAGGCCAGCAGCAAAAAAACCATCCTCATACACGGTGCCGTTTACAACAGGAGTAAACAATGCCAGTCCGAGTATGGTAAATCCTGTAAGCATGGCCGTTACTACACTAATGGCCGACCATTTCTCAGTATTGCTAAGTGCATATTTACCATCCGGGTGAAAAAGCAGGAAAAAATTAGCAATTGAATTCATCGTCCAGCTGCCGATCACAAACAATAAATAAAGACCTGCTATCACCCATACCAATCCGGAAGTAGCGCTGCTTTGCCTGAAAATAGCAATCAGCACCCTGAACAAAATAAATAATACAATTGGCATTGCTGTCTTTAGCCGCTTGCCCTGGTTATTTACCCAAAAAGAATACTGCAACAGCCATTTGTAAGGGGGAATTTTCGATTTCAGCGCCTCCTTTAAGCCGCTCTGTGCGTTTTGCATAGAAGGGTTTATCCGTAGAGCCTCACGGAAATGGGTAGCTGCTTCGTTGTGCCTGCCCCTTTCCAGAAGGTTCCATCCAATCGTAGTATGCGTGAATTCACTGTCAGGATCCTGCGCCAGCGCATTTTGCATGGTAGCAATGGCCTCTTCGGTTTTCTTTAGTTTATTAAGCGCCATAGACCTTGCGTTGAGGCAGGTAATGTTTTCTGCTTCTACGGCAAGCCCTTCATTTGCTTTTTCGAGTGCCTCATTAAATTTCTTATCGCCCAGCAAAACAAAAGACAGCAACCCATAATATTCAGCATGGTATGGGTTCAGTTGGATGGCCTTATTCAGGTTATCAATAGCGAGAAAACTATTATTTTTCTGGTAATGACCAAAAGCGTGCAGGTAGAAATAAAAACTTTCCTCCGGATCCAGCCGGATGGCATTTTGAATTACTTCTATGCCTTCATCAAATTGCTTTTTATCGTACAGGCACCTGGCCAGCAGTGATAACGCGTAATCATTGTCCGGCTCCTGTTGCAGAAATTGCTTGATTTTTATTTCGGCGTCCTTTGGGCGGCCCTGGTCCAATAATAATTTTGCCTGGTCAAGAATGACGTTCATTACTTATGTGTTGGGTGTTAAGTGTTGCGTGTTGTGTGCTTTTCCGCTATTTTATCTTCCGTAACACATAACGTATAACCGTATATTACTTAACACACAAAACTTAACACTTAAAACAATTCTTTATTTTTTCATCTTCATGTACTTCAAAATATCATCGTACAAACCAGACTCATTTGCATACAGTGCATAGTTGCGGGCGGTAGCAAACCATTCAGCGGTAGTGGGCCGGTGCTGTTTGGCGGCTTTAATAATATCTTTTGTATTGATGGGCTGAATGCTGCCTGCTTCCATAGACGCCTGCAGCTTTTCTTCAGTAGCAATATCAATGATGGCGTTGATATCGGCACCGGAATATTCCGGTATTGCCTGTGCTACTTTTTTTATGTCCACTTCACCAACTGGTTTTCCCTTCAGCACAGACTTCAATATATCCTCCCTGCTTTTTTCATCAGGAGGCTCCACAAAAATTACCCTGTCGAAACGTCCGGGGCGTCTGAAAGCAGCATCCACGCTCCATGGCGCATTGGTAGCCGCCAGTATCAGTACACCTTCATTGCTGGCACCTGCACCGTCCATTTCTGCCAAAAACTGGTTAATGACATGCCGCATAGCGGATTGCTTTAAATCGCTGCGACTGGCACCCATTGCATCTACTTCATCAAAAAATAATACACAAGGTGTGTTTTGCCTTGCCAGTTCAAAAATTTCATGCAGGTTTTTCTCGCTGTTGCCAATCCACATATCCAGTATATCGTGCAGGCCAATATTAATAAATTTGGCATCAATTTCACCCGCTGCTGCTTTGGCAATAAAAGTTTTGCCGCAACCCGGTGGGCCATACAATAAAATACCGCCGCCAATTTTCTTTCCGAAGGCCTTATAAAGTTCAGGATTTTTTAGTGGCTGAATTATTTTTAAACTGATTTCACTTTTTATCCGTTCCATGCCACCTACATCAGCAAATTTTACTTTTGGCTTTTCCATGAAGTACATGCTGTCTTCATCAAATTCATCTTCATCTGCCGTCATACCAGCACCAGAATGCGATGGCGTGCGCAAATAATTATCAATTTCCTCATCTTTGAATGAAGGGTTGCTGGCAATTATTTTCTGGTAAACGGCACCCGCTTCCTGCAATGAATTTTCTTTAATGAGGCATTTTACAAATCGTATGGTATCATCGGGCATCAGCTGATGCTGCAATTGCTCATAAATAATAATAGCTGCTGAAAACTTGCCCGTGTTGTAATAGCAATTGGCAAGACCTGTTTGTGCTTTTGTATTACCGTAACTTTTTTGCAGCACTTCAGTAAAATGCTGTCCCGCTCCGGCATACATTTTTTCAGCCAGCATCAGTTCTGCCAGGTGCAGGCGCAGTGGCACATTGTCCGGCGATAATGCAAGCGCCTCTTCTAAGCTTTTAATATTTTCATTCATAATACAAAGGTGTAAGGTGTAACCCAATATTGTTGTGTGGTACGAGCGGTTGCCGGCTTAAAGCTAACAGTTAACAGCTCACAGCTTCTTAATACAACAACCTTACTTTAATTGTATCTTTCAATTCTTTCAGTAATTGTAAAGCCTGGTTGGATAATTTTTTGTCAACATCAAGTACCACATAGCCTACTTCATCATTTGTTTTTAAATACTGCGCCAATATATTAATGTGGTGTTTAGAGAGTGCTGTATTGATAGCAGATAAAACACCCGGCACATTGTTATGTATGTGCAGTATACGGTGGGTACCTTCCTGCGGCGGAAGGCTTAAAGAAGGTATGGTATGTGAGCCGGTACTGCTGCCCATTTCAAGATACTGGAATAATTTATTGCTTACGTCTTCACCAATATTCATTTGTGCTTCTTCTGTAGAACCGCCGATATGCGGTGTAAGAATTACATTGGGCAAATTTTGTAACGGTGTTTGAAATGTATCCCCGTTTTTCTCCGGCTCCCAGGGAAACACGTCAATAGCCGCACCGGAAAGATGCTCATCTTTGATGGCTTTGGCAAGTGTATCCAGTTCCACTACTTCTCCCCTTGCATAATTGATAAGTATACCGCCTTTCTTAAAGTTTTTTATATTGCCTTTGTTAATCAGGTTTTTTGTTTGCGCAGTATCCGGTACATGCAGGGTTACAATATCGCTCTGGTTTAATACCTCTTTCAAACTCTTTTTTGAAACAGCATTGCCGAGCGGTAGTTTGGTAATTGTATCATAAAAAATTACTTTCATACCCAGCCCTTCTGCAAGCACACTCACCTGTGAACCAATATTACCATAACCTATAATACCCAGCGTTTTTCCACGCAATTCATAACTTCCTTTGGCTTCTTTTTTCCAGATGCCCTGGTGCGCTGCTGTATTCTTATCGGGTATTCTGCGTATAAGCATAATGGAAAGACCAATCACCAGTTCTGCAACACTACGTGTATTACTGTATGGTGCGTTAAAAACCACCACCCCATTCTGCCGGGCGCTTTTTAGATCTACCTGGTTTACACCTATACAAAAGCAGCCAATTGCCTGCAATTTTTTAGCGGCATCCAGTATATTTTTTGTGATTTGTGTTTTGGAACGTATGCCCAGCAGGTGTACATCTTTTATTTCCTTAATCAGTTGTTCTTCAGACAATGCACCACCCAGTTTTTTTACGGATGAATAGCCTGCATCCTTAAATTGTTTTACTGCCGCGTCACTGATATTCTCTAAAAACAGGATATTAATTTTCTCTTTTGGATAGCTGGTAGTCTTTTTTTCAGTTGCCATGTATTGTTGATTCTTTTGAGCCGCAAATATCCTTTATTAACATCATACAATAAAAAACGGCTGTTAGCATTATTATAAAGTATAGCACTATATTTGTAGTTAGGAAATTTACTAACCTTTTCAACATGTTCCTTTTGAAAACCATCTTACCTTGTTTAGCATTATTATGCTTATTTACAGCCTGTAATCAGCAGGTTAAGAGCCAGGCCGGCCCCGCGCCTGCAGATTCCGTGACTTACTATGCCAGTGCGCCACAAACACTTTCAAAAGAAAAATTCCGGCATTATAACAATGCCTGCAGCAATTTTTTTGACTCGCTGTTACTGCGCCATGGGGCTTTTAACGGAAGTATTCTTGTGGCCAAAGACGGCAATATTGTATACGAGAAGTATGCGGGTTTCTCAAATCCTGCCATAAAAAAAGATTCCCTGGGTATAAACAGTGCTTTTCACCTGGCTTCAGTTTCTAAGACTTTTACCGCTATGGCGGTACTAAAGCTATGGGAAGAAGGAAGGCTGGCCATAGACGATTCCCTTGGTAAATATTTTCCAAATTTTCCCTACCGGAATATTACAGTTAAAATGCTGCTTAGCCATAGAAGTGGGTTGCCCAATTATGTACATTACCTTGAACTGAATGGCTGGGATAAACGCAAAATGGTAAACAATGTGGATGTGCTCACCTCATTGTATATGATGAAGCCGCCACTTGAATTTCCATCCGGTAAACATTTCAGTTATTGCAATACCAATTATGCCCTGCTTGCTTTGATTATTGAAAAAGTTTCCGGGCAATCTTATGCTCAGTTTCTCAACCAGGCTTTTTTTACGCCATTGCAAATGAAGGATACGTATGTTTTTTCACTGAAAGATACTGCGAGGGCCATGCTCTCATATGAATACAATAACCGCCCTTTCCGGCTAGAATTCCTGGATGCTGTTTATGGAGATAAAAATGTGTACAGCACGGTACGTGATATGCTGAAATGGGACCAGGCTTTATATGCCGGCCGCTTCTTTAAACAAGCTACCCTTGATTCAGCCTTCGCTGGCTATAGTTTTGAAAAACAAGGTAAACGCAATTACGGTCTCGGCTGGCGCATGACGTTTTTGGATAACGGCAAAAAACTTCTTTACCACAACGGATGGTGGCATGGCAACAATACTGCCTTTATACGGCTGACAGATGAAAAAGCAACCATTATCGTCCTGGGTAATAAGTTCAACCGCCGCATTTACGCCAGTAAACATGCTGCTGATATATTTGGCAATTATTTGGAAAACGGCAATGCCGGAGAAGAAGTGGAAAGCACTTCTACGGGTGGTGGAGAACCCGGTGCTGCTACAAAAAAAAATCAGCACAGATCAGGCCGGCAACGCCATTAAGAATTTCTGATTTCCTGATTTTTGATTTTGTGATTTCTCATCATCAGCATTAAAGGAAATCTCAAAATCCCTATATCTCAAAATCAGCAATTTGATTTGCACTTTTCCTATCTTCAGTCTATGTTAATTCTTTCTGCCAAACAGATACATGACTGGGATGCCTATACCATTCTAAACAAGCCCATCAGTTCAGTTGATTTAATGGAAATTGCTGCTACCCGTTGCCTGCAGTGGCTACAGCAAAACAATAATTTGCAGCAGCCTTTTCATATTTTTTGCGGGAAGGGAAATAATGGTGGAGACGGCCTGGCCATTGCCCGCCTGCTTTCCGGGAAAGGGATAAAAGTATTTGTTTGCATTATAGAACTGGGGCAAAAAGGAACGGATGATTTTCAGACCAATCTTGCGCGCCTGCACCAAACTGATGCTTCTATTTATTATATCCAGTCACCAGACCATTTTCCAGCCATACCAAAAACACATATCATTATTGATGCCTTATTTGGAACCGGTCTTAACCGGCCGTTGGAAGGTTTGCCAGCCGGGCTGGTAGCACATATTAATACATTTACCAATCCTGTAATTGCCATTGATATGCCCAGCGGGTTATTGGCCGATAACACTTCAGTTGGTTACCCTATTATAAAAGCCTTGCACACACTTAGTTTCCAATGCCTGAAAATGGCTTTTATGATGGCCGAAAACGAATCCTATACCGGTCATGTGCAGGTGCTGGATATTGGCTTGCTGGGTAATTATCCTTCCGGGATTACCTATGAAGCATTACTGGTAGAAGAAGAAATCATAAAAGCTATGTACCGGCCACGCCAGAGATTTAGCCATAAAGGAACTTACGGTCATGCGGCTTTAATATGCGGCAGCTATGGCTTTATGGGCGCGGCTACCCTTGCCGCCAATGCCTGCCTGAGGTCGGGCGCAGGCAAACTTACCTGTCATATTCCCCTGTGCGGTTATACCATTATGCAGTTAGCCGCGCCGGAAGCCATGAGCAAGACTGAATCGGGCACCAAACATATTGAAACTGTATCAGAACCAGCTAAATATGACGCCGTTGGTATTGGCCCTGGCATTGGTGCATATGATAGTCATGCTCAATTGCTGGATACGCTGTTCACATCTTATAAAAAACCACTGGTCATAGATGCAGATGCATTGAATACACTGGCAAAGCACCAGGATCTGCTTGAAAAAATTACCCCTTTTTCCATTCTTACCCCCCACCCTGCAGAATTTGACCGTTTGTTTGGAAAAGCGGGAAATGATTTTGCACGGATGCGCCTGGCACAGCAAAAAGCAAAAGAGCTTCAACTGATTATAGTATTAAAAGGGCACCGCAGTTTTATTGCTATGCCCGGTGGCAACAGCTTTTTTAATAATACCGGCAACCCCGGAATGGCCACTGGTGGCAGCGGTGACGTGCTAACGGGCATCCTTACTTCTTTATTGGCGCAGCAATACCCGCCGGAGCAGGCTGCACTGCTGGGCGTTTATCTTCACGGCCTTGCCGGAGACTTTGCGGCAACCCGCCTTACAGAAGAAGCAATGATTGCCAGTAGTATTACAAAACACCTGGGCGATGCATTCCGGCAGTTAAAAAATTAATGTCAATTAATCATTTCCAAATCATTCCTGATGAAATATTTGAATAGAATCCTGTGAATTGCTAAACATAAACTGTTATTTACTCAACAGGCATGAATATGTTTGCAGATACTGTACTATTTACTTAAATTGCTTTCCAGAATCATTCTATCCCGGGATAATTAAGAAAGTTTTTGCATAGGTGAAAACCCTTATCTTTGATTCCGGTCAGCTCCATTAAACCTTTGTCCAGTTACAATGTATTAAGTCTGCCTCACCGGCATTACCAATTTTATATACAAACATGATTACAACACTTCCAGGAGAAAAGTGGAAAGAAATAGCATTTGACTTTAAGTTTACAAATGACTATCATCTGCAGGTATCTAACCTTGGCCGCCTTAAGGCCTTTAACAAGTTTTCTGATGGCGATCTTTTACAGGGCTCCACCATAAATGGGTACCGTATTATACGGTTGAAACTGTATAAGCCAAAAGATAAAAAAACGAAAGATGTCCTTACTGCGCAACACCAGCAGGTTCTTTCGATGCAGGAAAAGATAAATGCGAAAAAGCATAGTTTATTATCTAAAAAAAGAACAGACCCGGCTGCAAAAAAATTGAAAAAGGAAATTGCAGACGCCACTGTTTCAATAAAAGATAAGAAAACGGCGCTGAGAAAAGCACGTCAGCTGGATATTAAAAACCGGACCATGCATTATCATTCTCTTATTCATCGCCTGGTAGCTGAATATTTTTGCAAGGCAAAGTCACCGAAACATTCTGTTGTTGGTCATCTTGATTATGATAAGATGAATAATAAAGCCAGCAATCTTAAATGGATGACACCAGAGGAGAATTATAAACACCAGCAATCAAGCCCTTATGTTATAGCTGAAAAAAGAGACAGGGTTACTATATACAAAGATCATCCGCGGGGTGCCAAACTTACAGTGGATAAGGTAAAGGAACTTAAAAAATTGATTAAAGAAGGAAAGAAAATAAAATCACTGGTAAAGAAATTTAAAATTACAGATACGCAAATACTTCGTATAAAAAGAGGTGAAAACTGGGCCAGTGTAGAAGCCGCAAAATAATTGCGGATTACTGATGATTGCCGACAGTACCCGGTTTGTAAATTACACTACGGAGAAATATTTTATAGTAGTCAGCAATAGAAATATTGCTGATTTTTTTATGCCCGGTAGCTATCCTGCCATGTTGAAACTTCAACTTTTAATCCCTGCATTAATAACCCTGGCAATGGTAGCAGAAATCCTAATATCTAAAAATTACGCAATCAGCCATTTCCTCAAATAATATTCACTTCCCTTTCCAGCAGCACATCAAATTTTGCTTTAACGCTTTGCAGGATGGTTGTGCTTAGATCAAATATTTCTTTGCCGCCTGCATTGCCATAATTAACAAGTACCAGCGCCTGTTTTGCGTGACAGCCGGCATCTCCTTTCCTGTATCCCTTCCATCCGCATTGTTCTATTAACCAGCCGGCAGCAAGCTTTACTTTTCCATCAATATTTGGATATCCCACAATTGCGGGATAACGGGTTTTTAATAATTTAAATTGATCCTCCATGATTTCCGGGTTTTTAAAAAAACTGCCTGCATTACCGATCACCGCAGGATCGGGCAGTTTAGAAGAACGTATACGTATGACCGCATCGGATATGGCTTTTATGGAAATTTCTTTTATTCCTGCTTTTTCCAGCTCCTGTGCTACTGCACCATAACTGGTATTAAAAACCGGGTGTTTGCGCAGTTTATAGGTAACAGTCAGCAAGGCAAACTGATCCTTGTATTTTCGTTTAAATACACTTTCCCGGTAGCCAAATCCGCAATCAGTTAATCCAAATTTTACAACTTTTTTTTCCTGCAAATGAAAAGCTTCCAGTTCGTGAAACACATCTTTGATCTCCACTCCGTAAGCACCAATGTTCTGCATGGGACTTGCGCCAATATTACCTGGTATCAGCGATAAGTTTTCCACTCCCGCCCAATTATTTTCAATACAAAATAAAACAAACCGGTGCCAGTTTTCCCCTGCACCGGCTTTTATATAAACAAATTCGTTGTCTTCATTTATTTTTTCAATCCCTTTTATTTCATTTTTCAGTACCAGCCCGTTAAAGTTATCTGTAAACAATATATTGCTGCCGCCGCCCAGTATAAGGGTTGCCAGCTTTGCATCCCGGGCCATAAGCGCTTCAAGTTCATCAATAGTAGAAAAGCAAGCAAAAAAACTGGCCCTGGCATTTATTCTAAAAGTATTGAATGCTTTTAGTGATATATTTTCCTGAATTTGCATGTGTAATTGCTTCAACAGGCAAAATACATAAATTATGAGAGCAATTCTTATTGGCGCTACCGGTTTAATTGGCAGTATATTATTGGAAAAGCTGCTGAAAGACCCGGTGTTTTCGCACGTTAAATTAATTGCAAGAAGATCCAATGGTATACGGCATGCCAAACTGGAAGAGGTTATTATTAATTTTGAAGATGAGATTTCCTTTAAAAAAGAGGTAACAAATGCAGATGTATTATTTTCCACGGTGGGCACTACGCAAAAACAGGTAAAGGGTGATAATGCGGCGTACAGGAAAATTGATTTTGACATTCCGGTCAGGGCAGCCAGGTTTTGTGCAGAACAACATGTTGGAACTTACCTGCTGGTAAGTTCAGTAGGTGCCAATGCAGCAAGCGGTAATTTTTACCTGCGTTTAAAAGGCGAAACAGAAACTGCGGTATTAAATCAGTCAATTGCCAGTATTTATATAATGCGGCCTTCTATGTTGCTTGGAAACAGGAAGGAATCACGGTTGGGTGAAATCATTGGTCAGCCCCTGATGCGTTTTTTTTCCGTTTTTCTTTTTGGCGGTATGACAAAGTACAAAGCCATTGATGCCGCAGCTGTTGCAGAAGCAATGTTTATTGCTTCAAAGAAAACAATTACAGGAAAATTTATTTGTGAATACAGGGAAATGATAGAAATGGCTGATAAAATTAATCCGTAAGGCGGTGGCCATGGGGCAGGTTGCCATGACAAAATACTTTTTCCCGGCTTTATAAGGGTATAAACTTTTCGCCTGAAGTATTGTTGTAGTTTTCCAGCAAAAGCAAATACTGATTTTAAAATTAACTTCAAAAACATTACCATGATTGAGACCAAATCTTATGCTGCACAAAGTGAAACATCTGCTTTAGCGCCCTGGACTTTTAACAGGCGTGAAGTTGGTCCGCACGATGTGCAGTTTGACATTTTATTTTGTGGCGTTTGCCATTCGGATCTTCACCAGATTAAAAACGACTGGTTTCCAGGGATATTTCCTATGGTACCGGGTCATGAGATTGTGGGCCGCGTAGTTAAAGTGGGCAACCATGTAAAGAATTTTAAAGTGGGCGATCTTGCGGCTACCGGTTGTATGGTAGACTCCTGCCAGGAATGCGAAAATTGCAAACGCGATCTTGAACAATACTGTTTAAATGGCAGCAGCCAAACCTACAATAGTTATGAGCGCGACGGAAAAACACCTACGTATGGCGGTTATTCCAATACAATTGTTGTAAGGGAAGAATTTGTATTGCATATTTCAGATAAACTTGACCTGGCTGCAACGGCGCCTTTGTTATGCGCCGGTATTACTACTTATTCCCCCTTAAAACACTGGAAAGTAGGAAAAGGGCATAAACTGGCAGTATTGGGTTTGGGCGGTCTTG
>JBDSOC010000090.1:0-6870 GCA_039915085.1 Chitinophagaceae bacterium | reverse complement strand
AGGGAAATCCATCAAAAAAGAAATGGATTCTGCAAACTTCCCAGCATGCCTCCATGCAATATTTTGTGGGAGAATTTGATGGTGTACGTTTTGTTAATGAAAATACTACCGGTAAAATTTTGCGGCCAGATTATGGCCCGGAATATTATGCGGGTATTACGTATAATCAATTACCTGCTGCACAATCAGCTACTGTTATTGGTTGGGTCAACAACTGGAACTACGCAAATGATATTCCCACAACACCATGGAAAGGCGCCATGTCTTTACCAAGAACAATGAGGGTAAAAGAAGTGAATGGAGGCTGGATACTGCTGCAACAACCTGTTGCTGCCATTAAACAATTGCGGCAACCAGAATTGGTTCAATTAAAAAATAAAATGATAGACAATTCAATAACCTTAACTGAAAAAACTACCCAGTGTGAGATTGATTTGTTGATTGAACCAGGCCGTGATGGTGCTTGCGGTCTGCTGTTAGCTGCCGGCAACCAGCATGCTTTTGAAATTGGTTATGATGTTGCAAAAAGCGAGTTATACATAGACCGGAGCCATACCGCCAACCAGGCATTCAATAAAAATTTTAAAAAACTATCACGTTATGCAACAACACTTGCATTGAAAAATAAAACACTGCGACTGCATGTTTTTTTTGATAACAGCATTGTTGAAGTGTTTGCCAATGATGGAGAAGCTGTTTTAACAGCGCAATTCTTTCCGGCTAAAAATGAAAATGAAATAAGAGTTTTCAGTAATGGCAGCAAGAGCAGGCTGATCAGTTTGGATCTCTGGCCGGTGAAATCAGCCTGGTAGTTTTATTATTAACCAATCACTGCACCCCTTTATTTTTTATTGCTGTAAATTCGCATTTCTAAAATAAGATTATGGCATTCAGAAATTTTAAGATGGTTAGCTATGTGGTGTATGGCCGCGGCAGTTTTAACCAGTTAGATGAAATACTGCAACCACAGCGTAAAGCCGGTAAACCGATGATTTTTTTGCTGGATCATTTTTTTGAAGGTAAACCACTGGCTGGCCGCATACCCCTGCGCGATAACGATAAAATTATTTACGTGGATGTTACCTACGAGCCCAAAACAAGCTATGTAGATAAATTATCCAACCAGCTAAAAGAAGAATTTGGCAGCATCAGCGGTGTAATAGGTATTGGCGGTGGTTCAGCTATGGATTTGGCCAAAGCTGTTGGTTTAATGATGAATAACCCAGGATCTTCATCAGATTATCAGGGCTGGGATTTAGTAAAAAGTCCGGGGGTGTACAAAGCCGGCATACCCACGCTGAGTGGCACAGGCGCAGAAGTATCACGCACTACGGTACTAACAGGCCCAACAAAAAAACTGGGTATGAATTCCGACTTCACCCCTTTTGATCAGATTGTACTTGATCCGGAATTGACTGCAGATGCCCCGGCCAACCAGCGTTTTTATACTGGCATGGATTGCTATATACACTGCATCGAAAGCCTGCAGGGTACCTATTTAAACGAGTTTAGTAAAAGTTATGGGGAAAAGGCGCTGCAGCTTTGCCAGAAAGTGTTTGTAGAAAAAAACGCCTGGGATACTGCATGCGATGATATGCTGATGATGGCCTCATACGCCGGAGGCATGAGCATTGCTTACTCACAGGTAGGTGTAGCCCACGCGGTAAGTTATGGTCTTAGTTATTTACTGGGCACCAAACATGGCATTGGCAATTGTATTGTAATGAATCACCTGGAAGAATATTATCCGGAAGGGGTAAAGGAATTTAAATACATGGTAGAAAAAAACAAAATAGATATACCGCAGGGCATTTGTAAAAATCTTACTGATGACCAGTTTGAAAAAATGTTAGATGTATCCATGGTAATGAAACCACTTTGGGAAAATGCACTGGGTAAAGACTGGGAAAAAATTATGACGAGGGAGAAACTGAGAAAACTATATGAAAAATTATAGATTTTAGCATACAGGCAGAACCGGGACAAATGTTCCGGTTTTTTTTATGTATCAGGCAACAGCTGCAATATTGGATCCGGGTGCTGAACAATCAATACAAAAGGGAAGCCATAAGCAGGCAGGTGCCTGTTTTTAAACATAACATGTGGTTTTGGGCTATAAAGGCCGTAATTATTATTATCCCTGGATTTTTTTCAGTGTGAATAATAAAAAAAGGGCAAAAGTAAAAGAGGTGCACATAAATCCGAAATTGAACAACTCCCAAAACTTTCGGTAAGTATTCTCCTTAATCAGCATAAAAATCTTTTTATCTTTAACTCATGCAGCAGAATAAATACCTCCGCTATCTGAATGTGCCCGCTTTGTTTGGTACCCAGCGTACAAAAGAAATATTGTATATAAACCCAACGGCGGCGCCGGTAAGAGAAGAACCGGAAACGGTATTGATTACAGTTTATGATTATACTGCGGATAAGATAGAAGAACGCACACTGGAAAATGTGCAGGAATGTTACGCTTATAATAATTCAGGTAGTAATACATGGATAAACGTAGACGGATTACGTAAAGCAGAAATAGAATCAATTTGTATGCATTTTGGTGTGCACTCCCTGGTTACAGAGGACATATTAAGTATTAACCAGCGGCCTAAAATGGATGAAGTAGAAGGCCTGTTATTTTGTCTCTTAAATATGCTCTATTACAATGAGCAAAACAAAACAGTTGAAACAGAACAAATCAGTATCATACTGGGCAATCATTTTGTATTAAGCTTCCAGGAAGATGCTGAAAGAGATGTATTTGATTCATTGCGTAATAAATTAAAAATTTCCAAAAGCCAGGTGCGCCAGCGCGGGTCAGATTATTTGTTGTATGCAATGCTGGATATGATTGTGGACAATTACTACCTGGTAATGGAAAAGTTAGGTGAGCAGGTTGAAATGGTAGAAGAGGAAGTGGTGAGAAGCAGCAACACCAAATCGCTGGCAAAGATCAACCAGTTGCGTAAGGAACTTATTGTATTAAAACGAAATATAGCTCCCGTGCGCGAACTGGTAAACGGTTTTATCCGGAGTGAAAGTGATCTGCTGGAAGATCGCACAACAAAATATTTTAAAGATGTATATGATCATATTGTGCAGGCCTTTGATTTAACGGAGAACTACCGCGATATGATGATGAGTATGCAGGATCTCTACATCAATAATGTAAATCTGCGCATGAACGAAGTAATGAAAGTAATGGCAGTGGTAACATGTTTGATGGCACCCGCAACAGTTATCGGGGGCATTTTTGGGATGAATTTTGACCGGATACCTTACCTGCATAACAAATATGGGTTTTTTATAGCCGTTACACTTATGCTGATCATACCTATCTGGATGCTGCGCATGTTCAGGGGCCGGGGATGGTTTTAGATAAATTTTTATTGTAATTTTTACTCAGTCATGCAGGTTACGATACGCTACAGCATTGCTTTTTTATTACTCTGTTTACTGGTACAGGAAGCGCATGAAATAGCGCATATGACAGCAAATAAGCTGCTGAATGGTTGCGGGGGCGTGCGTTATTTTCTTTACTGGCAATTATGTGACACAGGTGATAAATACAGCGTTGTACTTACTGCTTTTGCAGGTCCTTTAATCAATTTCCTTTTTATGTGGTGCGGCTACAAATTGCTTGCAAAAAATACAACAGTAAAAGAAAAAAGTTATGGATTTACTTTTATTATGGCAACGCTGCCCTTGCAGCGACTACAGGCTTTTGTATTCAGGGGGAGCGATGAAATTATAGCGGTTAAAAAATTAATGCCGTCTGCTGAGCCTTTTAAAGGGGCGGCAGTATTGGCAGGGCTGATGCTAATACTCGTATTGATGGCACCTCCGTTGTACAGGGCTTTTAAATACCTGGAAGGCAAAAACAAGTGGTTTACAATACTCGCTTTTTTGTTTATACCCTTTTTTGTTGGTTTAATTTTTCAGCACCTTGGCGCAAATGAATCCATAAGAGCATTTTTACTTTCATCGCCGGGTGTTTCACAACAGCCTTCCTGGCTGGCCTTACTTGACATTGTTTTATTGCTCCTGTTTATTTTTGTTGCAAAAAGCGTTGGTAATTTATTCACCCGGTAAAGGCAATTCATAAAAATAATCCGGCACTTTTTTCCATCCATTTTTTTCATAAACAGATTGTGCGTTAAAATTATCGTTACCGGTTTGCAGCAACAGCCATTTGGAGCCGGTTTGTAAACCATGTTGCCTGGCCGTTTCCAGCAATTGCGCCGCCACGCCTTGTTTGCGTACTGTAGCGTGCACATATAAATCATTGAGGAGCCATGTTCTTTGCAGGCTGACAGAAGAAAATATGGGATATAATTGTGTGAAGCCTACCAGCACCTGTTCCTGTATTGCAACAAAAATGATGGATTCCTCCTTTTCCATTCTTTGCAGCAGAAATTTTTTGGCCGCAGCTATATCAGATGGCTGATGGTACCATATCCGGTAGAGATCAAACAATACCGATAATTCATCTATATCTTCTTTGGTTGCTTTGCGGGTGCTAATCATATTTTGCAGTGTTGATTTTTATCAGGGAACAATATAATACTTTTCAAAAGTATTTAAGGCAGTATAACATTATAATACACAGGTTAAGTTTTAACTTTAAATACTGTGTAATACTATCCAAACCACTTTTATGCAAATAGAACTGATAGCCATTATTGTTTTACTTATTATTATTATCATACTGCTGATTTATTTCAGGCCCAAAGCCAACGATGCTTCCTTGTTTACCGCCAGGTTAGACCGTCTCCAATCAGGACTTAAAGAAGACTTTCTTTTAAACAGAATGGAAAGCGCAACTATATCAAAAGAAAACAGGGCAGAATTAAATGACACGCTCAGGGGTTTTATTATCGAACAAAAAACAAAATTTAATGAGCTGAAAGACTTGCAAAAAGAGTTAGCTGACAAAACAATTGCACAGCTTGAAAAAATAAGTGTTCAGGTAGAGGGAAGGCTGTCAGTACTAACGCAGCAGGATAAAATTGACGGTCAGCTGATGAGAGATGCGATGGAAAATACATTTAAAAATTTTGGGCAAACGTTTGATAAAAGCGTTCAATCATTTAATAACTTACAAAAAGAAAAATTTGATCAGTTGGATCGCAGGCAAACCATGCTGATGGACAGCAATGAAAAAAAACTGGAAGAAATGCGGGTAACCGTGGATGAAAAATTACAGAAAACATTAAATGAAAGATTGGGGCAATCTTTTGAAATGGTAGGTAAGCAATTGGAAAGTGTACAAAAGGGCCTGGGTGAAATGCAGGCACTTGCACAGGATGTAGGTGGTTTAAAGAAAGTGCTGAGTAATGTAAAGATGCGTGGTGGCATTGGTGAAGTGCAATTGGCCATGTTGCTTGAGCAGGTGCTGGCGCCGGAGCAGTACGCAGCTAATGTAAAAACAAAATCAGGTTCATCCGACCTGGTGGAGTTTGCAATTAAATTACCCGGGCGGGATGAAGGAAACAGCGTAGTGTGGTTGCCCGTAGATGCTAAATTTCCCAAAGATATTTATGAGCAATTGCAGGAAGCTTATGAAACTGCTGATCCGGTATTAATAGATACGGCTTCCAGAACAATGGAAAATGTTATTAAAAAAATGGCAAAGGATATAAGGGATAAATACATTGATCCGCCCAATACTACGGACTTTGCCATCATGTTTTTACCTTTCGAAGGAATTTATGCGGAAGTGGTTCGTAAGGCAAGCCTGCTGGATGTTTTGCAACGTGAATACAAAGTAATTGTTACGGGCCCAACAACGCTGGCGGCTATTTTAAACAGTCTTCAAATGGGTTTTCGAACGCTGGCCCTGCAGCAACGCAGCAGTGAAGTCTGGAAAATACTGGGCGCTGTTAAAAATGAGTTTGCAAAGTTTGGCGGGCTTATGGAAAAAGCACAAAAAAACTTGCATACTGCCAGCAGCCAGATTGATGAATTGCTGGGGAAACGTACAAGGGCCATCAACCGTAAACTGCAGGATGTGGAAGCACTGCCGCTTGCAGACAGCGATAAATATTTACCTGAAATAACAACGGGTGAAATAATAGATAACGAAGAGGAGCAGGAGTAGCCCTCCGAAAATCAGGGGACAAATAAAAATATTTTTAAATTTCAATTTGCCTTCCTGTTTCATTTGTGTGAAACCGCACAAAAAACATACAGGTAGCGGCTGCTAACATACTAATACCTCCCAGCGCCATAATATTAATAGTTGCTCCTTTGAAAAATTGCGTATTGGCGTAAGACAAAAGAAAGGCAGCAGTAATTTGTGGTATCACTACAGAGAAATTAAATACTGCAAAATAAATTGTCATTTTTTCTTCAGGGGCTATGCTGCTGATAATTGCATAAGGAATATTGCCAATACTGCTCCAGGCAATACCAATAAAAGCAAAGGAGAAAAAAAGCAGGTATTTGTTTTTAATAAAATATATGAGCGTTAAGCCAATTCCACCTGCAAGTAATGCAAATGCATGTATGCGTTCCTTAGGTATTTTTTTTGTAAGTGCGGGAATAATAAATACCAAAAACGCGGCGAGCGTACTATAAAAAGCAAAACAGATGCCTACCCAGGTAGTGCCATTTTCAAAATCACTGCTTTCTGCATTGGTGGTATTAAACACGTAGCGGGTAATAACCGGCGTAGCATAAATCCACAGGGCAAATAATGCCAGCCAGGTAAAAAACTGTACTACAAACAGCGGCCAGAGATGCCTTATAATTTTAAACATGACTATAAAAATAGTGTATGTACAGAATAAAAAATTTACTGCTATATTCAGTAACTGAAATTATATCCCGGTGTTCCATTGTATCAATCACAAACCATATTATGATGAGCGT
>JBDSOC010000079.1:0-13906 GCA_039915085.1 Chitinophagaceae bacterium | reverse complement strand
TTTTGTAAAAATCACACTTTTTTATCCCGGAATAAGGGAGGATCTCAGCGCTTAATAAAATCAGGATCTTGCCCGGTTGTTTAATGTTTAAAGAATTACTAAATAGTTAACCCTCAAAAAGTCTGAAATCCTTGCTGGTAGTTTTTATTCTTCCATATTGTATTCTAAAAAATACTGGCTTTTTGTATAATAGTTACGAATCTTGCAAAATCATCTTTTCCAATTTACCTTTTGGTACTTTTTTTATGGAAAAAAAGTACCGCAAAAAAGCCAGTCGAAATCCCCGCCTGAATGACCAGTCGGGCAGGGAAAACAGCCCGATTTCGACATAGTTCCCTGATTGGGCTTCTGTACTACTGTGACTTCAGCTGCGCCAATCCCACCTTTTGAGGGTTAACTAAATAGCCTGCCCGGTTAATAAAACCAGGACAGGCTATTCGTTAAAGAATTATTTTCTGCGAATACTTACTTCTTCCTTATCATCATCATCTGCTGCTGGTTTCTTTATATTTTTTGTAATGGATTGCGCATTCTTAAGCAATTTTAAAAATTCACTGCGATAACCTTCTGCATCATTACCCAATGCATTTTTTGCCAGTGTCCATGCACTATTATAGGAAGCTGATTGTTTAAATTCAGAATTGCGTAATAGCATACCAAACTCTGCCACTGCTGCCGCAAACCTGAAATTGGAAGATGTTTTCGTTGAAGCCCAATCTTCTCTGGCAGGTGACGTATCAGCAGCTTTATCCAATACAGGATGCTCAATTAATTTGCTTATGTCTCCGTCTGGTTTTTTATAGCGGAACTTAATAGTCATTATCTCATTGCCGGCATATGCAGTAACCGGTTTATACTGCTGGTATTTTAATTTATCTACCCCTTCCAGGAATTCATTCCTGGTACCCACTGGTATAATTTCATACAAAGCTGTTACTGTGTGGCCGCTGCCCAGTTCACCAGCATCTTTTTTATCGTTGTTAAAATCTTCTTTATTCAGCAAACGGTTTTCGTAACCAATTAAACGGTAAGATTGCACTTTGGCAGGATTGAATTCGATCTGCAGTTTTACATCTTTTGCTATTGTAAATAAAGTACCACCAAATTCATTCACCAGTACCTTTCTGGCTTCGCTTAGTCCATCAATGTAAGCATGGTTGCCGTTGCCTTTATCGGCCAGTTTTTCCATTTTATTGTCTTTATAGTTACCCATGCCATAACCCAGTACTGTTAAAAAAACCCCGCTTTTTCTTTCTTCTTCTATCATACTAACCAGGGCATCATCGCTGCTGGCGCCTACATTAAAATCACCATCAGTACAAAGTATTACACGATTATTGCCGCCTTTCAAAAAATTATCTTTTGCTGTTTTGTATGCCAGTTTAATTCCCTGCCCGCCTGCTGTTGAGCCACCCGCTTCTAATTTATCAATGGCATCTTTAATTTTTATTTTGTCAGCCCCGCTGGTGGCAGGCAACACCAACCCTGCATTACCGGCATATACTACCAAAGAAACCTTATCCTGCTCACGTAACTGGTCTACCAGTAATTTCATAGAAGTTTTTACCAGTGGCAATTTATTTTCTTCCATCATTGAACCAGAAACATCAATTAAGAAAACAATATTGGAAGCCGGTAAATTTTCTACTGGAATTTTTTTGCCCTGCAAACCAATCAGCACAAGCCGGTGTGATGTATTCCATGGGCACTCCGCCATTTCAGTATTGATTGAGAAAGGATCTTCATTCAGCGGTTGTGGATAATCGTAATGAAAATAATTTATCATTTCTTCAATTCTTACTGCCCCGGAAGGAGGCAACTGGCCCATTTGCAGGTAGCGGCGGACATTGCTGTAAGAAGCAGCATCCACATCTATAGAAAAAGTTGATAAGGCATTTTCGTTAACTGCAAGAAACCGGTTTTCTACGATGCCATCATAATCTTCGGTATTGTAATCTTCATCATCTTTATCACCAATGGTATCTCCTATAGCATTGCTTTTTCTTTTTTCGCTTTGGGGTGATTTATAATTCTTATTTCCCCTGATAACAACTCCAGCCACCCTGCCCTGCAATGATTTATCGTATGATGGGGAAGGCTGTGTATGATAGCCAGGGTTAATAGTGGCAACACTCCCGGTTGTGCTCATTTTTCTTTGAATGCCATAACCAGTTACCACCACCTCCTCCAGGTTTTGGCTGGAAGCCTTCATTGTAACGTTTATTGTATTTTTTCCTTTAACAGCAACTGTTTTTTTATCGAATCCAACCGCAAAAAATACCAGCACTGATTTCTCACTGCTTACTGTAATTTTAAAATCGCCGTTGGCATCTGTTGTAGTTGCAGTTTTGGTTCCTTTTTCATTTACGGATGCCCCTGGCACAGCATTTCCTGTGCCATCAGTAACTTTACCCTGAACACTGAAACTGGTAAGTGAATTAAAGGATAACAGGCTAAGGGCTGCTACCAGGCAACTTAATAATACGTATCGCATAAATAGATGTTTTTAATGTTTACAATTGATTTTAGAAAGGCCAACTGGTAATGGATGCAGATAATTTTACAATTGCATACAAACAATGCTGTTTTTTTGAATTATTTTGCCGCGGAACGTGAGATGTGAGGTTTTAATCATCAAAATTTTGCCCTGAAACACACAATGGCCTTTTTAAAAAGCATATCAAACCCTGCTGCCAGCGATAAAGAACTGGTGATGGCTTACCAGCAAAATGGTGATCTGCAGGTATTGGCCAGCCTCTACCAGCGTTATATGGAGCTGGTGTATGGCGTTTGCTTAAAATATTTATCCGACCCCGAAATAGCCAAAGACGCTGTAATGCAGGTATTTGAGGAACTGATAATAAAATTAAAAAAGCATGAAGTAGATAATTTTAAAAGCTGGCTGTACACACTGGCAAAGAACCATTGCCTCATGCAGTTACGTAGCCAGAAAAGTAAAAAAACAGTTGCCATCAGTCCTGAACTTATGCAAAGCGGGGAAGAACTGCATCTGAACGGTGAGTTGCAGAAAGAAGCAGAATTTAAAAAACTGGAGCGCTGTTTGCAAACTTTACCGGGTGAGCAACAACAAACAGTTTCATTATTTTATTTACAGCAGAAATGTTATAACGAAATTGTGGAACTGACGGGGCTGGACTGGAAAAAAGTAAGGAGCCTTATTCAAAATGGCAGAAGAAATTTAAAAATTTGTATGGAGGGCGGTGGCAGTATTTAATACAGTGTATTTAGAATTAAGACCAGGCGGATGAAAAATGGGTTTACAATATACAATCGTTTCTTACAGCTAATGGCTTATTGCTAACAGCTACATATATGAGTACAGAAAAAAATCATATTAATTATTCAGCAGCAGATATTGAAAAATACTGGAAGGGACAATTGTCGGCTGCCGAACAGCACGCCATGGAAAAATCGGCACTGGAAGATCCGTTCCTGGCAGATGCAATGGAGGGATACGAAGAAAAAGCACTGGCTCCACAACCTGTTATAATACCAGATAATGATGAGTTGAAAAAAAGACTGGCAGAAAGAATCGCTAAAAAAGAAGAGGTTGCTGTAATAAAATTTCCCTGGTGGAAAGTAGCAGCCGTACTTATTGTATTTGCCGGCGCCGGATGGATATATATATCGGTTAATAATAAAGCAAAGAACCAAAGTGTTGCAAAGAATGATGAAATAAAAAAAGAAACACCGGTCATTGCCAAAGAAGATACGGTACCAATAACTACGGGTATACCTGCAATTACAGACACATTACACGATGTTGCAGTAAATAAACTTCATTCAGTACCTGAAAAAGCTACTTCTTTAAAAGAAAAACACAGAGAAGCGGAAACTGAAAATGATAATGCCCCGGTTGTTTCAGCAAAAGCGCCTGTGCCTGCACACAGGCAGGCAGCAACAGCCAGGCAGGCAGATACAACAAATGAAAAAAATGACGAGGTCGCTAAACTAACTGATAAAAAAAAGACAGCTGATAAATCTGTTACATCAGATCAACCGGAACAAAGAGTACAGGGTATTTCTACAGATGAATATAAAGCAAATGATGTTGCGTCACCTGGCAGAGCAGCCAATACGCCCAACATCTTTAATGGCAATATAACCGACCAGGCAAACAAACCAGTTGCAAACGCATCTATACAAATACCTAACCTGAATGTTGCCACACAAACAGATAAAAAAGGTTATTTTTCTTTTAAAGCACAGGACACCGTATTAAGTGTATCAATTGCATCTGTTGGTTTTGAAACACAAAATTTTCACCTGCGTAATAAAGCTACGCTCAACCAGATTATACTTAAGCCTGCACAGAACAACCTGGGCGAGGCAGTAGTAGTGCAAAGCAATGGAGCAGAAAGAAAAAAAGAATCCACTGCTCAGTCAAAAGATATTTCTATAAAAATACTGGATGCCGAACCGGTTATAGGCTGGACCGCTTACAATGATTACCTGCAAAAGAATAAAAAGACAACTGACGATACTAAAAATATACATGGAAATGTAGTTGTATCTTTTGAGGTACACAGCAAATTGGTCAATAATTTTAGAATTGAACAATCACTTGATGAAGATCTTGATGCAGAAGCCATACGCCTGATAAAAGAAGGTCCTGCCTGGAAACTTCTGAGGGGTAAAAAAGCAACTGTAACAGTTACGGTAAGATTCTGATGCGGGCAAATAAATAAGCTTTAGCCGCAGATTGAAAGATTATTATTTCTTTTTTTGCAATTGGGCTATAAATAATTTATCAGGAAACACTACTATTGTTAAAAGCAATTAACATAATTGAGAAGCCTCAGATTTTTCTAATCTGTAAATTTGCATCTTCAAAACATTTATTCCCCATTTTTTCTATTCCCTTATTTTTGCCATCTAAAACTATACTATTATGAAACAAATTCTGCTTGCCCTCAGCCTGGGTTGTGCTGTTTTCAGTGCATCTGCACAGCAATTAAGAACACCCGCTCCCAGTTCTACGCAAACAATTAAACAGGAGCTTGGATTGGGTTCTGTGGAACTTTCTTATTCCCGCCCTAATGCTAAAGCCCGCAAAATATTCGGTGATTTAGTGCCATTTGGAAAAGTATGGCGCACAGGCGCCAACAGCGCTACAACACTCAGTTTTACAGATGATGTAACGATTGGTGGAACAAAAATTCCTGCTGGTAAATATGGTTTGCTGACTATACCGGATGCCGGCAGCTGGACAATTATCATCACCAAACAATTAGATGTTACTTCGCCCGCCGCTTACAAAGAAACAGAAGATGTGGTAAGGGCTAAGGTTACACCCATGCAAATGAAAGATGCAATGGAAACTTTTACGATGCAGTTTGGCGATATAAAAGCAAACAGTGCCAACCTTTACCTGCTATGGGCAAATACATTTGTTAGCCTGCCAATTACAACTGATGTAGATTCAAAAGTAGCTGCGCAGATTAAGTCGTTAATGGAAAATGACAACCGTCCTTATTTTGCTGCTGCCTCTTACTATTTTGATAATGGCAAAGATTTAAATAAAGCGAAAGAATGGGCGCAAAAAGCCGCAGACACAAACCCAAAAGCTTTCTATATGTTTCACCTGCTTGCGAAAATACAAGCCAAACTAGGTGAAAAAACAAATGCCATTGCAACTGCCAATAAGTCAATTGAATTGGCCAAAGAAGCGAAGAATGATGATTATGTGGCATTGAATGAAAAACTACTGGCAACGTTGAAATAAAATACAATTGCTGGTTTTTCGATTTTAACTTTTTGAGATCTCTTTTGATGATGCAGACTTCATAAATTCCGACATCGAAAAATCAGCAATTTTCTTATATAGCTGCAGTTTTTTTATTAAAAAATGGTTGCAGCAGCAAAGCAACGAGTACAACACCCAATGCGCCTATTGCATTCAGCCACAGGAACCCGATAGAAGATTTCCAGAACAGTAATACAATACAGCATTCTATTATTATGGCGCTGATGAACACAGCGTGCCCCTGTATATTTTTTAAGTAAAATGCTACCAGGAAAACACCCAGTATTACACCATAAAACAAAGAACCCAGTACATTTACCGCTTCAATCAAACTACCCATATTGGTGGCAAACATGGCAATAATAATAGAAAATATACCCCACGCAAATGTGTACCAGCGCGATGTTTTATAATCAATCAGCTCCGTGCAATCTTTTTTAATAAATTTTTTATGAATATCCACCACTGTGCAGGATGCAAGAGAATTTAGTGCAGCTGCAATACTACCCCAGGCTGCCAGGAAAATAACCGCAATCAGCAGCCCTATCAATCCTTTTGGCAGGTAATCAATTACAAAGCGCAAAAAGATATAATTAGTATCATTATTATCGCCGCCTATTTCAGCTTTATTTACCAGGTTTTTAAAATCCGCGCGAATTTTTTCTGTTTGCTGATTAAGCAATTTTAATTTTGCTTCAGGCGCTTTTGTATCACCGCTGGCTTTATTTTCATTTACCCATGTGGCAACGGTCAGTGCTTTCTCTTTAGAAAGTAATGTGTACTCCAATTGCATCAGCCGTAATGAATCTTTATAGGGCGAGTTGGCAACTTTATTTACCTGTACTTCATTAAAAAACAATGGTGCCTGGTTAAACTGGTAGAAAGTAAATACCAATACACCTACCAGTAAAATTCCAAATTGCATCGGCACCTTTACCAGCCCGTTCATCAGCAGGCCAATACGGCTTTCTGTTAAACTTTTAGCGGTAAGATAGCGTCCTACCTGGCTTTGATCGGTACCAAAATAAGAGAGTGCAAGAAAAAACCCTCCTATCACACCGCTCCAGATATTATACCTGTCGTTCCAGTTAAAACTACCCTTGTCTGCTCCGCTGGTAATCACGTTTAACTTGCCCATTTTACCACCAACTCTCAGCGCATCAACAAAACCAACACCTTCCGGTAACAAATGCACCACCATATAAGCAGCCATAAACATTCCTGCGAATATGATAATCATTTGTAACTGCTGCGTGTAAGCAACGGCCTTTGCACCACCGCTGACGGTATAAATAATGAGCAAGCCACCCATAAAAATATTGGTCCAGTAAATATTCCATCCTAATAATGAAGAAAGTATGATGGCAGGTGCATAAATACTGATACCCGTTGATACGCCCCTTTGCAGCAGGAATAAAAATGAAGTAAGCGTTCTTGTTTTTAGATCAAACCTGTTTTCTAAATATTCATATGCCGTATATACTTTGAGTTTATGAAAGATAGGAACAAGCGTAATACATAACAGCACCATAGCTATGGGTAAACCAAAATAATATTGCACAAAGCGCATTCCGTCTGTATAAGCCTGGCCGGGTGCTGATAAAAATGTAATTGCACTTGCCTGCGTACCCATAATACTCAATAGCACCAGTCCCCAGGGCATACTCCGGTTACTGAGAAAATACCCATCAAGGTTTTTCGTAGTACGGCTCTTATATAAGCCATAAGCTATTATACCGGTTAAAGTAAAGGCAAGTACTATCCAGTCTATACGACTCATGAAAAATAATTGGTAAAAAATTTAAAAAGTACGATGAGCACAATAAGAAATACCAGCACAAACACATACCATTGTGACCATGATCCAAACAAAGGCGGTTTATCATCCTGCTGATCGTTCATATAAAAATATAGCGTATTTAGTATGGTATATTCGGACGCAGTGTATTGACGTTCAAAAATAAACCACAAACAACCGTGTTTGTTTTGTTATTACTTTTTCTTCCTGTCTCCATGCTTCCCGTGCAGACCAGTCAATTATTTATCTGTCTTAGTACTGAATACTGCATACTCAATATTATTTCTTTCTGCCGCTTATCAAACCTGCCGCAAGCAAACCAATACCGAGGCCTATTAAAAGACCAATTTGTACCCGCTTTATAAAAATACCCAGCATAAGACCCAGTACAATAGCTATTCCAAATCCTATTTCTCTTCTGCTCTGCGACGAATTCGCCATACTTAAAATCCTTTTTTATGATTCAATGCAATCAGGTTGGCCAGCAGCCTGTAAGCGCCAGGCACTCCCGCCGGTAACTCCCTGAAAAATACCAGTCCAGTATAAACGAAATTACCTTTACCATATTTAGCAGTAATTAAACCTCCTTCGTCATCATTTTCTCCCGGATCATGCATGGCAAAAATTGTTTCATAATGACTGTCCCAGTTGCTGGCATGATAGATACTCCGTTCCTGTATCCATCCTTCAAAATCCCTGTCGGTTATTTTGTTGGGATAATTTAATACCGGGTGATTGGACTTAAGAATTTTTACAGCGGCGCGTTCATCGGTTATACGGTTTCTTGATATATCAAACGGGTAAGGTGAGATTTTTGCACGCACCGGTCCTATCTGGCTTGAAGTATTATACTGTACAATAAGGTTACCACCGTTTTCTACGTATTTCATTAATACATCGTATTTGCCAGACAGGTACTCATTGGTATTGTAGGCCCGTACACCAGTGATCACTGCATCCAGTGTTTTTAATCTCTGTTCGTTGATATCTGCGGGTTCCAGGTACACTACCTCGTATCCCATGGCTGTTAGTGCATCGGGTACATTATCACCTGCGCCTTTTATATAGCCAATGCGTTTGCCTTCGGTTTTTACTTCGTCATTAATAATTTTTGCCCTGGATTGAAAGAGATAATGAACGGTTGGGATATGATCATAATTGATCAGCCGCATATAATTGGCAAAACCATTTTCCGTATACTTATCAGCAAATACAATGGAAGCAGCCAGTGTTGTATCCTTTTTTGATTTAACAATAGAGTCAAACGGAAATACAATGGTTTGTGTTTCATTTACTCTTGGGCTGATGTTTATTTTCTGTTTTGCGCCATTACTAAAAACGATAGAAGCCGGTCCTGCTGCCATATTGGTTTCCGTTTCATAGTCAACTGATAATTGCGGTTTTGTTTTGGGTACTGTATTGGTTAAAATGACAGCAGGCGATATTTTTACAAGAACAGGCGAAACAGTAATTACCGGTTCATAAATTTCACCTTTCACAGGGTCGGTATATTTATACTGCAATGGAAAAGACATGTATAGCTGCACTGTATCCAGCCGCGTATATAATTGTACCACATCTGCATTGTTTTGCGGCAATCCTATTTCACGCTGATCTTTTACTGTATAGCTCCCTTCCGTCATTTGTTCTTTCAGCCAGTAAGGCTGGTCTTCAGTCGCCTCCTGCTTCACTAAACTGTTTAACACAATAGTTTTTGCCTGGTTATACGGAAGTGAATCAGCAAAAGTAAAAGTCGTATCCCGGTAACTAATCGTTATTTTTTTTAATGTTGTTTTGCTTCGGTTAACTACATTAAAAGAAATTTTTATTGAATCGCCTGTTACTGCCATCTGTTTGCTGGCAACCGCTTCGGCAAATAATCCTGAACAAGCAGCGGTCATATGCATGATCTCCGTGAGTTTTCTGTTAATCAGCGGAGAATCTTCAGTTGTATTATTATGATCAAACGCATCCAATGACGCTTTTTGAAGCAAATAAATACTTTTACCCGGTTGCTGAATATCATATTGCTGAATGGCCTGCTGTATATCATCCGCTACTTTTGCAGCACCGGTTCTTGCCCAGGAAATATCTACCCCATCCATAATACCGGTTACAGGTGGATCGCCGGCAACCGTTGTAAAATATTCAAAGGACTGCCCGCGTGTTTTGGGAACGCCGAAGCCCTGACTTTTATGCTGACTACGGCCTTCAGCAGCAATCTCTCCATAGCTTTTTCCAAGCAGCGCATTGTAAGATCCTACGTCAATTTTTAATTGATTTTCAGCCGTCGTATTGGTTCCTCCAAAATTAAATGTGTTCCAGAGTATTCGTTTGGCCTGCCATACTTTTACACCTCTCTTTAATTGATCCGGAAAACGATTTGGATCCGCGGCTGCAGAAAATGCCTCACGCGCAAGGATAGCCGAAGCGGCATGATGCCCATGCCCTGCACGTGTATCTTCCGGGAAACGGGTAATAATAACATCCGGTTGAAACTTACGGATTACCCACACCACATCGGCCAGTATCTTTTCTTTGTTCCAAATCTTAAATGTTTCATCTGATGTTTTGGAAAAGCCAAAATCAAAGGCAGTAGAAAAAAATTGCTCCGCGCCGTCAATCCGGCGGGCAGCCAGCAATTCCTGTGTACGTATCAAACCAAGGTTAATACCCTGCTCGTTACCTATTAAATTCTGACCACCATCACCCCTCGTCAATGAGAGATAACCGGTGCGGTATAATTTTTCTTTGGATAACCATGCCAGTAAACGGGTGTTCTCATCGTCAGGATGCGCACCTACATATAAAACACTGCCCAGTACGTTTAACTTTTTTATACCCAGTAAAATATCCGAAGAAGATAAAGTCTGTGGTGCCTGTGCGACTGTATGCTGTGATAAAACAATACTAACTATTAAAACGATCGCTGATAACAATTGCTTCATGCCTTATATTTATTTCAATGACTTTACGTGTTTTATAAACTTATAGTTGCCAGTAACTGCAGATGGCAATTCTTTATCCTCCTTATCATAACCAGCCTGCCGCCAGTCAATGGTATTTTTTGTAAGTGCAATATTAAACATGATATATTCAATACCCGCAATATTGGCGGAACAGTCTTTACCCAAAGAGCGCCCGGCATAGCCTGTTTCATTTTTTTTCAGGTATACTTCACAACCATGACGGGTAAAAAGATTATACAGGTAAAGATTGGATTGCTGTTTTACATCGCTGCTTATTTGTACAGCTTTTTGGACTTCTTTAAAATCCAGGAACTGCATTACCAGCGTAGTATCATCCTGTAAATAAAAATGCCAAACCTGGTAATGGTGGCCGGTGTCAGTCCTTTCAGTAAACATCCAGATACCGTCTTTTCTCTTTTGCCAAATGGGCTGTATTTTTAATCCGGAGCTTATAACATGCGTGTCTGCTTTTACCTGTACATCATTCGAAAAAAAACCGGTACTGTACAATTTCAACTGCCTCAAATCTGCAGCAGTAAATTTTTGGGCCCGGCCAAACAATGGAAGAAATATGATTATTAAACACCAGCGCATCATATAACATGTTTTATACATCCGAAGGTCGGCAAATTATGCAAAAGCGGGATTGATCCAACCCCGCCCGTGTATTTCCAGTTAAATTATCCTATTCACCTACAAGAAAAACCGCGTTGCAGAAAAGCAATTTACCGTTTTCCCAAAAACTGCGGAAAATCGGGTTATCGGCCAGGAATACTACACTTCCTTTGCCCATGTCTATCACACCGAATAAAGTACCGTCTTTCAGCTTTTCTTTAAGTTTATTACCGGTAAAACCGCTTACATAATTATCTTTTTTTATAATACCTACATTCCAGCCTTCCTTAAGAAATTCATAAATATTTTCATCCTGTTTTAGTGTATAATAACTGTCTCCATAACCAAAGGCAAGCGGATGTGAATTATCCAGTTCAACTTTAAAGATAGCGCCCGGAATACTATTGCTGATGTATTCTTTCTCACGGTCATCATATTTTTTCAGCAGGCTGTAATCATCTTTTTTAGGTTCTTCTTTATCTTTTTTATCGTCTCCGCTGCCTTTTATTTTAAATCCCCAGTCACCACTGCTCATTTGCGCGGCCGCGTTTTCCAATGCAATTATTTTACCGCCTTTGCGCACCCATTCTTTCAGCTGCTCGTTTTTTTCTTTCTGAGAAAACAGTGTGTAAAAACCATCTGGTATTATCAGTACATTAAAATCACCGGGTGCCATTCTGCCAATATCATCTGTATTAATTAATGTGACCGGATAGCCAAGCTGCTGATCAAAGAAGTGCCAGATTTCTCCCATAGCATTGGACGAAACCTCTTTGCCCGCCAGCAGCGCCACTTTTGGTGGGTGTATAAATCTTACCTTATCAGATCCTATATCAAAACCTTTATCTACAAAACCAGATGGTACAGCTACTGCTTCAATTGAATTTTTAGCAGCTGCGGCTTTAATCTTTATCTCCAGGTCTTTTCCAAAACCAAAATTGGAGGCTTTTGTTATTATAAGCGAACCCCTGTCAAAATCATTATTGCCGGCTTTAAATGCCTCTTCTGCATAACGTACCTTAATACCACTTTTTAATAAGGCTGATAAAAAAGAGGCGCTGTTCAGTCCGTTCCATTTAATAACATACGCATACGTATTTTCGAAACTAACGGCAGGTGGTACAGCTTCTGTAAAAGGGTTATTTTTTGAAACCGCTGATACATATTCTTTAAGTCCATATCCTTTTAGCCCGTATACAAAAGGAAGCGACCATGCTGTGATATCATAGGTGGCAGAATCACTTAGTTTAGAGGTCCGTTCAAATAATACCTTTATCAAATTGCTTTTTGGCTGATTGGCATTGACAACGATATCGCCAGCAGCAGTTTTAAAAGCTTCTGTTTTTCCATTTTGATAATTCAGGCCACTGAAACTTCCTGCATTTATATAAGTCCAGTCAATATTATTTTTAATCAATAATGTTTTTAACCTTTCTATGCGATCAGTACCATCATATTTAAGAACATAACTTTTAAATTCACCGGCAGGCGTCTGAATGGCCGCATTAAAATATTTCCGGTATTCTTTTAACAACTTTGCTGCGTTCTGAGAGGCCACTTCAATAGCAGACATGCCAGTTGTATAATGATGCAGCAGGCGATCGTGCAATGTAAGCGTGTCACCATCTTCTTTAACTACTGCCAGTCCGCCGCGGCTGTGGCCTCCCTGTTCAAAAGTCATTCCTATAGATCCGCTATAGGTTGGATATGTATCTCCGTAACTGGGATAAAAAAGATCAAATCTTTCTTTTGTAAAATACAACCATCCGTTTGCATCAAAATATTTTGCATTGTTTCTGCCAATCATTGTTTGAAATTCACGCTGCCAGGGCGTAATTACTTCATGAAAAGGTTCAGCTGCCGGCGCAAAGTAATAGGGCGCATTATAACCCTGCTCATGAAAATCTACATGTACCTGGGGCAGCCATTGGTTATATTTTATTAAGCGCTGCTGCGATTCTACCTGTGTTTGCCAGGCCCAGTCGCGGTTAAGATCAAAATTATAATGATTGGTTCTTCCGCCTGGCCATGGTTCAATGTGTTCTCTTGCTACAGGGTTTGCATTGGGTACTTTGCCCTGCACCTGATTTTCCCAGTTTACATAACGGTCACGTCCATCCGGATTTATGCAGGGATCCAGGATAACCACGGTATTTTTCAGCCACTCTTTTGAATTTGTATTTGCAGGATTAACAAGTTCATATAAAGTGAGCATGGCGGCTTCAGAGGAAGAAGGTTCATTGCCATGCACATTGTAGCTAAGCCAAACAATTACCGGTGTGTCTTCACTGGCTGCCATTTTATCCAGTATACTATTGGCCAGCCGTAAATTATTTTTACGGATGTTTTCAAGATTGGTAAAATTTTGTTTTGATGCAATATAAGCCAGCAACAGGGGCCTGCCTTCATTGGTTTCTCCATACTTTTCAACTTTTACCATATCCGGCACCTGTGCAGCAATATAGTTTACGTAATTAACTATTTTGAAATGAGGCGTATAATGACTGCCCAATTTATACCCAAGAAATTCTTCCGGTGATTGCAGCTGCGTAAAAGCTGCTATACTGGATGCGACAAAAACAATTGCCAAAAAAAACTTTTTCATGTTACTGTTTGCATTTAAAAAATTGTTGGTGCAATACTTTTCAATCGCAACTAATCATTACTGCATCAATAATTTATATATGGTGAATGTATGAAACAAACCAATAAAAAAGCAGTTCATGTTGATGAACTGCTTTTAAAAATACCAGCGTT
>JBDSOC010000037.1:0-5267 GCA_039915085.1 Chitinophagaceae bacterium | reverse complement strand
AAAATTTATTCTCCGGGTGTTGCTGCACGCTTTCATTGCGGTACACAAAACCAGGCATGTTTACATTGTTTACCACCAGGTCGAGATCACCGTCGTTGTCAAGATCGCCATACGCTGAACCATTGCTGAAACCCGGCGCGTCAAGGCCCCATTGCTTTGCTTTGTTGGTAAACGTCAGATCGCCATTGTTGCTGAATGCATAGTTGCTTATAGCATGAGATGGTATTAAATCTATCAGCTTTTTAATGACGTCATTTTTTTTCTTTAGTATCTGGTTGCGGATATTTTCATATTCACCTGCCGAATACTGGATATAATCCTGGTCAGTAATGTCCCTGTTTATACCATTGGCTACGAAAATATCTTTGTATCCATCGTTATCCAAATCAGTAATCAGTGCTCCCCAGCTCCAGTCCGTTGCACTTACGCCCGCTAAACGGCCTATCTCACTGAAACCAGGTTGATTGCTGTTAGTAACAGCTCCAGCATGTATGCCATTATTCAACTGAAGCGAATTTCTTACAAACTGTTTGTAATAACCATTTGTAGTACCGGATTGATATTTATCCCAGCTTTCAAAATTGGTTTTTGTTTTTATACCTGCATCATCTTCGGGAAACATATCAGTAGTATATATTTCCGGGTAGCCGTCATTATTAATATCGGCAATATCTGCGCCCATTGAGTTAAGGCTTATTTCATGTATATACTGTTCAAGACATTCTTTATAAGTTCCATCATGCTGGTTCAGGTACAGGTAATCTTTTTCAAAAAAATCATTGGAAACATAAATATCCTGCCATCCATCTTTATTAATATCAGCAATGGTAACGCCCAGGCCAAAACCTATTTTGCTGCTGTAAATGCCTGCCTGCAGTGTTACATCAACAAAATGATTATTATCGTTCCTGTACAATTTATTGCCGCCGAGGGTGTCTGGTATATTACGCTGATCTTTTACTAAATCATAATTACCAACAGAGCGAAAAGAGTTGTTCAGCAAATAACAATCAAGATCACCATCATTATCATAATCAAAAAATGCTGCGTGCGTAGAGAGGCCACGGTTGGTTAATCCATACTGTGCTGCACTTTCTGTAAAACTCAGGTTTCCATTATTAATATAGAGTGCATTGCTCCTGTTCTTTCCTTTTAGATCACCAGATTTACAAACGTAAATATCAAGTAAGCCATCTCCGTTTATATCTGCCATCGTAACACCGGTTGACCATACACTATCGGATGTTACGCCTGCCTTGTCTGTGATATCTTCAAACTGAAAATTGCCTTTGTTAAGATACAGGCGGTTAGAATGCTGGCTGCTGCAAAAAAAGACATCCACCAGTCCATCATTATTAATATCTCCAAGCGCCACCCCCCCGCCGTTATAGAAATTTCTAAATGTATAGGGATTGAATTCTTCTGTGTATACCAGGTTGTTTGAAAAATTAATGCCGGTGGCCGACCCTTTCATCAGTGTAAAAAGTGTTTTTACCGCGCTATTTTCTCCGGTGTTGCAGGACAAGATGAAACACAGCATGGCGCAAAAAGTATACAGAACAATTTTACTGTATTGAGTTTGTTTTAGTAAAATCCAAAAGCATCTTTTGCTCAGCATTGTTTTTTGCATGAATTAACATCGCTATCACATTGAAATATTCTGTTATGGAAGCAAGCCAAATTACTACTATTTTTTTCTACCGGCTGCAAACAAAAGGTTTACCGGTAATATAGTATGTAAACAAAAGCAAGCAATAAAAATTGCCTGCTTTGATTTTAGACTATTTGCTTATAAAAACTAAAAAACTAATTATAACCCGGGTTTTGTTTAAGGTTTTTGTTTGCATTGATTTGATCCGCCGGTATCGGGAAAACGTTCAGGTGATTAATTCCATTAGGTCCGGTAGCATCGGGTGCATCTGCCGGATGGAACCTGTAAGCGTTGTTGTAGGTACCAAACCTTATCATATCCTGTCTTTTGGTACATTCCATAAACATTTCCCTTGCGCGTTCTGCGAGGAATTTATTTGCATCCATGGTGGCATACGGATCCACACCACCATGCAATGTTCTTACCTGGTTTACAATGGCCAAAGCAACAGGATCATTCCAGTTATTACTTTTTCTTGCAGCTGCTTCTGCTTTGGTTAGAATAATATCTGCATAACGGAAGATGCAATAATCGTTACTGATACTTCCCTGGCTTCCTTTTTTAAATTCCCATTTACCAACACGTGCACCTGATTGTCTCCATGCGCCGGGCTGCAATTCATTCATGTAAGGGGTGAAAACAATGGGTGCTCCACCCGGGTCATCAAATGCACCATCCAGCAGAGGCGATACGCCATCATACTGGTATTGCGGGCCAACCAAAAAGTTTGACAATCTTTTATCTACCGTTCCTGTTGTTGGTGTTCCTGCAGGATCCAATCCTACCACCGT
The DNA here is from genome assembly GCA_039915085.1 of Chitinophagaceae bacterium. GTDB lineage: Bacteria > Bacteroidota > Bacteroidia > Chitinophagales > Chitinophagaceae > JACMLD01. Next base: position 2,825 of record JBDSOC010000037.1, on the reverse strand, counting down.
TCCCTGTGGTCCCGGATTCTGAGCAGGATCAATATAAGACTGGTAAAATTCCTGCACGGTAGCAAAACCGTTCCATGGTTGCGTTCCCAATGCATAAGCTGATTGTTGTTCTGGTTTTAATGTAATCAGCGGCATGGTGAAACCCTGGGCTTTAATATCATCATAAGGTATAACCCAGATAAATTCAGAAGAACCCTTATTATCTGTTTTAAAATTATCGTTGTAATTGGTGGTCAAAGCAAACTTGCCTGAATTAATTATTGTATCGCAGGCAGCAATTGCTTTATCCCATTGTACACCGCCACCATATACTTGCGCATTCAGGTATAATTTAGCCAGTGTAGCCCAGGCGGTATAATAATTTACACGGCCATAAGTTAAACCATCATTGGGGCCGGTTTTTGCCAGGTTGGGCAGGTTGTCTTTCAATTCTTTTTCCACAAAATCATACACCTCTTTGCGCGTATTATTGGCAGGAGGATCAGTTTTTGTAAAATCAACACTGATGGGTACATTACCAAATAAATCCAGCAACCAGTAATAATAAATAGCTCTCAAAGCTTTCAATTCAGAAATATATGCTTTGGATACAGGTGTATTTAAAGGCTCAAGTGTAGTCAGGAGACGGTTACAGATATTTACCCCTTTAAACAACACACTCCATGATGAAGATGGTCTTGGATCCTGCGCATTGTAGGTATGTAATTTCAATCTTACCCAATGTCCGCCATCACCCCAGTCTGGTCCTCTTGTAGGCACAACCATTTCATCGGTCGTTACTTCCTGCAAAGGCATTATATTATCTGCATTACCAAATGTGCCATACAGGTTAACGTAAGCTGCTCCTACAGTGGCAATAAATTCTTCGTCTGTTTTAGGAAAAATATCTGATGTAACACGGTCATACAGTACATCTTTTTCTTCAAGCTTTGTACAGGAGAATACCAGTAGCATCAATGATACTCCCAAAGTCTTTTTTATTGATATAAATTTCATGTCAATAATGTTTTTAGTAAATTAAAAGTTAACATTAACACCAAGCGTAAATGTGCGGGTTCTTGCCCAGGTTTCTCTTCTGTCGATACCGGGAGCCAGAATGTTTGTTCCGTCATTGTAACGCACTTCAGGTTCTACACCTGTATAATTGGTGATAGTAAAGAGGTTTTGCCCCGTTACAAAAGCACGCAAACTTTTAAAAGCACTGTTTTTAGGTAATTTGAAATTATATGCCAGTGTAGCATTATCCAGTTTTACAAATGTTCCTTTTTCAACAAACAGGTCACTGAAATTCTGGGCGTCCTTTACAGCAGGATTATAATATTTTGTCTTAACTACATTGTAAAACTTTACAACAGTGGCATTTTCATAAAACGCACGATAGGTGTTTATCAGATCATGTCCAAAAGAACCACGGAGGAAGAAATTAAAATCGAATGCCTTATAATGGAATGTATTGGTCCAGCCCAGTTCAAAATTAGGTAAACCATTACCAATTTTTGTTCTGTATATTGTATTGTCTGTAGTTGTACCGCCTTTCCCATCATCATACAGGTAATGGCCGGTCTGATCAAGGCCACGGTAAATGGCGCCATATAAAAGACCGATATCCTCACCTTCAACTGCTCTTGTTATCTGCGTAGCTTCCTGGCCTGGTGTACCCAGGTTGGATGCACCGACATAACTGCCTGCCAAATCTTTGTTTAAGCTGGCTAGTTTTACGTGGTAGGTAGAAAAATTAAGACCGGTGTTCCATACAAGATCTTTGCTTCTTACTACATCATATCCCAATTGTAATTCTATACCATTGCTTTTAAGCGTTCCTATATTATTATACTGAAGGCTCGTTAAGTTTGGTGGAACAGGCACGTTTACATTAAAAATAAGGTCAGAAGTGGTACGTCTGTAGTAATCAAAAGTTCCTGTTAAGCGGTTACCAAATGCTGCAAAATCCAACCCGATATCAACCTCGCTTTTCCTTTCCCATTTTAAATTAGCATTCTGGTTTTGGGTAGGCTGGTAAGAATTTACATAATTACCATTATAGAAGAAGGTTCCTACAGGTCCCCATAAAAATTGTGACAAATAAGAACCAGGTGGCAATGCACCGGTTACACCATAACTACCCCTGATTTTAAGATTATTAATGTCTGACATATGAACCAGTTTGTTAATGTCCAAACCAGCACTTACAGCCGGAAACATACCCCATTTGTTATTTTCTCCAAACTGGGTAGATCCTTCGCGCCTTAAACTGGCTGATAAAAAAGCGATATCATTATAGTTAAGATTCAGCCTGCCAAAAAAAGCAACCAGCTTTGAACCATTTTTATAGCTGGAAGAGAAAGCTTTTCCGTCTTTAAAATCCTGCGAAGCAGAAAAATCTTCTGAAACAGCATCAGAAACAAAGTTACCGGCCTGTACAAGATATCCGTTGTTCAGAAAGTCCTGGTAAGAATAACCGCCTACTGCAGAAATGCTCAGGTTCTTTATTTTACCATCGTAAGAAAGTGTGTTCTCATACAGTTGATTGGTAGATTCATCGTCTCTTTTAAAAGCGAAACCATTACGCGCAATACCACTTACACCCAAAAAACTACGTACGTAGAATGATTTTTTGGGCAAATAAGCCCAGTTATACTGGGAGCTGTTTTCCTGCGCATAGCGTACAGAGAATTTTACACCGTGCACAATTTCATAAGTAGCAGACCCATTGATTGTATTGCGTTTTGTAACTCTTTTATTGATATTCTGTTCAAGCAGCGCTACAGGATTTGCGTAGTCAACAAAATCCTGTTCAAAATAGCCACCGCCAGTTTTATCATACA
>JBDSOC010000015.1:0-21138 GCA_039915085.1 Chitinophagaceae bacterium | reverse complement strand
TGCAGTAAGTGAAGAAGAGATTGTGGAAGGAGTAAAAGAATTTGCACGCACTGAAGGCATGATATTATGTCCTGAGGGTGCCGCAGTGTGGAAAGCGCTATTGCATTTGCGCCGTATGAAAGTGGTAAATTCAGCAGATAAAATTGTGTTGCTGAATACGGGAAGTGGTTATAAGTATCTGGAAAATATTGTATAGCATTGTAAACTGGTTATTGAATATTATTCCCACGTAGAATAAGAAATATTCAATATGCACTGTTCAACTTTCAATATGCAATGACAAGAGATTAATCTTCAATAGGATTAACCAGTTAGGCCACAAACGTTTTCCTGAAGGGGCTTCAGCAAAAGGGCGTTAAGAAATTTTTATTGTGGAGCGTTAAGCACAGCTGGTGAAGATAATGCACCCCAAATGAATTCTTAAATAATCTACCAGTGTGGCAAAGGTAAATACAGCAGTTTGGTTTTAATGTTAACATCCTAATACCAAATACCCATATAAATTCTATTTAAAATAAGCTTTTACGCTTACTGCTGCTCCTTCCGCCCAAACCCAAGGCGCCCAACAAGCCCCTGGTTATTACGCTGGCTGCCGTTCTGCCCACCTGCTTAACAAGGGGGTTATCAAAAAAACCAGGTTCGGCTTTGCCGGGCTTTTTATCCTGCTTTTCTTCTTCTGTTTTTTGAGCTGCGTCTTCTAATTTATGGGTAAGCATTTCATAAGCGCTATCACTTTCAGTAACCTGGTTATATTTATTGATGAGTTTGGATTTACCCACAATGCCATCAATCTCTGCATCTGTTAAAATATCCATACGGCTGCGGGGCGACAGCAACATCGTATGGGCAAGCGGTGTGGGTATACCTTTTTCATTAAGCATGGTAATAAGTGCTTCTCCAATTCCCATCTGTGTTATCAGATCTTCTGTTTTATAAAAAGTTGTTTCAGGATAATTTTCAGCGGTCTGTTTAATTACTTTTCTATCAGCGGCTGTAAACGCCCTCAATGCATGCTGCACTTTTAAACCGAGTTGCGCCAATACGCTTGCGGGCACATCCATTGGATTTTGTGTACAAAAGAAAATACCAATTCCTTTTGACCGAATCAGTTTAACAATGGTTTCAATCTGCTGTAATAAAGCATCACTGGCTTCCTGGAAAATAAGGTGGGCCTCGTCTATAAACATAACCAGCTTGGGCTTATCCAAATCCCCTTCTTCCGGGCAGCTTGCATACAATTCTGCCAGCATTTGGAGCATAAAAGTAGAAAACAGTTTGGGTTTGTCCTGCAGATCTGTAACACGTAAAACAGAAATCATACCCCGGCCATCATCAGCAATACGCATGAGGTCAGCTACTTCAAAACTTTTTTCGCCAAAAAAAACATCGGCGCCCTGTTGCTGTAGTTCCACTACTTTACGTAAAATAGTGCCCGTACTGGTAGTAGCAATTTTTCCATATGTTTTTTCTATTTCCGCTTTGCCTTCATTACTGATGTATTGCAATACTTTAATAAAATCTTTCAGATCGAGCAATGGCAGCTTACTGTCATCGCAATATTTAAAAATCATGGCTACCAATCCTTCCTGGGTATCATTCAAATCAAGTATTTTACTCAGCAGGATGGGGCCAAACTCACTAACCGTAGCCCTTAAACGCACACCTTTCTGATTGCTGAGCGTAAGGAATTCTATGGGATAAGCGGCCGGCTTATATTGCATACTTAGTTTCTGGTAGCGATCGGTAATTTTATCATTAACCGATCCTGCTGCGCCAATACCGCTTAAGTCGCCTTTTATATCCATCAGCAAAACAGGTACACTGGCATCACTTAAGCATTCACTCATTACCTGCAGGGTTTTTGTTTTGCCTGTACCGGTGGCGCCGGCAATCAATCCGTGACGGTTCATTGTTTTTAAGGGAAGAATAATATCTGCACCAGGCACTACCTCTCCATCTAATATGGCTACTCCAATTTTAGCCGCTTCACCTTTAAATGTATAGCCGCCCTTAATTGCTTCAAGAAATTTTGCCTGATCTGCCATAATAAAAATGATTTGAAGGAAAGTTACATGATTGACCGGATTAGAAAAGAAAATTCTGCTTCTCGATCCCTGGGCGTAAAACTTTCTGATACTGCCTTTTCTATACCAGCAATGCTTAATTTTGCAGCTCATCAATCATTGCTTACCGCTCCATGGCGCTTATTCACCTTCATTTGCCCAAAACAGTAGCAAAAGCATTGCGTTTGCCAGCCAATTCACCCAGGCGACAGCAGATTAAAGTCCTGAAAAAATTATTAAAAAAAGCACGGTTTACAGAATTTGGCCAGCAATATCTTTTTGATGAGATTTTGTTCAGTAAGCACCCCGAAAAAAAATTCCAGGAGTTGGTACCCGCCAGTAATTACAATAAAATTTATGCGGGCTGGTGGCATAAAACACTTGAAGGCATACCCGATGTTTGCTGGCCGGATAAAATAAAATACTATGCACTCAGTTCTGGTACTTCTGAAGCTGCCAGCAAATATATCCCCATTACCAAAGATTTATTACGTGGCAACCGCATTGTAATGATTAAGCAGTTGCTGAGCCTGCGTACATATGAAGATATTCCGGTAAGATCTGTAAGCAAAGGCTGGCTGATGATTGGTGGCAGCACTTCATTACAAAAAGGCCATGGATATTATTCAGGCGATCTGAGCGGCATTACCGCTAAAAAAGTTCCTTTCTGGTTCTCTCCTTTTTATAAGCCAGGCAAAAAGATTGCAAAAGAAAAAGACTGGACAAAAAAGCTGGAAGAAATTGTGGAAGAAGCACCCAATTGGGATATTGGATTTATAGTAGGTGTTCCTGCGTGGATACAGCTTTGCATGGAAAAAATTATTGAACGTTACAAGGTTAACAATATACATGATATATGGCCCAACCTCGCCTTTTTTGTACATGGCGGCGTATCTTTTGAACCATACAAAAAAGGTTTTGAAAAACTGCTGGCCAAACCGCTTACATATATAGAAACCTACCTGGCATCAGAAGGATTTATTGCTTACCAGGACCGGCAGCATGCAAAGGGTATGAAACTGGTTACAAATGAACATATCTTCCTGGAATTTGTTCCGTTTAATGATGACAATTTTGATGGTGAAGGAAATATGATTGACAATCCGGAAGCGCTGATGATACATGAAGTGGAGGAAGGAAAAGATTATGCATTACTGCTGAGCACTGCCGCTGGTGCCTGGCGATACCTGATTGGCGATACCGTTCGTTTTACTGATAAGGAACGTTGCGAAATCGTAATTACCGGCAGGACCAAACATTACCTTAGCCTGGTTGGTGAACACCTGAGCGTAGAAAATATGACAAAAGCCTTACAGCTTACCAGCGAAGATTTAAATATTTCCATTCCGGAGTTTACAGTTGCCGGTGTGCCTTTTGGGAATTTCTTTGCCCATAACTGGTATGTTGCCTGCGATGATACTGTAAATGCAGATATTTTAAAACAAAAAATTGACGACCATTTAAAAGAGCTCAACGATGATTATGCAGTAGAAAGAAAAAGTGCATTAAAAGAAATCAGCGTTACTGTATTAAAAGAAAACAGCTTTATGGAATTTATGCAGGCGCAGGGAAAAGTGGGCGGACAGCATAAATTTCCCAGAGTATTAAAAGGTAAATTGCTGCAGGACTGGCAGCAGTTTATTTCAAATGGAATTTTATAATTGATTAATTAAAAAATCATCCCTCTTATTTATTATACAAGAGGGCTTTTTTATTTTATCTTTAAAGAACTTTATAAAACAAAGAATGGGAGAAGCATTAATAGTAGGTTGTGTGCTTGGTTTTTTCCTGGTCATATCGGTAGGCCCTGTTATTTTTACTATCATTAAACAAAGTCTTAACAACGGCATAAAAGGCGGGTTTAGTTTTGTAGCCGGTGTGTGGCTGAGTGACATCGTTTTGGTAATAGTAAGCAATGTTTTTTCGGTTTGGGTCAGTGATATCCTTGAATATAAAAAGGCAATTGGCTATGCAGGAAGTCTTTTTTTAATAGGCATGGGTGCTTATTATTTATTTCTAAAAAAAGTGTCCCTTCGTACAGATGCGGAAGGAAAAGAAATTCGTTTCAGGAAAAGGGATGCGGCTAAAATATTTGTTTCCGGCTTTTTAATTAATACACTTAACCCCGTACTGCTGCTCACCTGGTTTTTATACGCACTTGGTTTTTCGGTTAAATATGATATACAGCAGCGGATTGTAATTTTTGTTACCTGTATACTTATTAATATTGGAGCAGATATTTTAAAAGTACTTCTTGCTGAAAAATTAAGAACCAAACTTACCATTCATAATATTTCCCTCATCAATAAAATAGCAGGCACTATTCTTATTGTTTTTGGCAGTTTTCTGTTGTATGAAACCATATTCCATATAGACAAACTAAAGCCGATTCTCAGGGCATAATGCAGCAATCAGCCGCGCAACTTTTTCTTAACAAAAAATATGGTTGCTATCCGGTCTATCTTGAGTAATTTACTTTATTATGCTTAAAGTTTTACTCCTTACTATATTTCTTTCAGCTTCTGTAAAAACCTTTTCACAGGCCAGTGACTTTATCACAGTAAAGAAAAAAAATAACAGAACCGTAAAAACTTTTTTTCCGGGTGTATACATTTCATTTGAAACGTACGATAAGAGGCAGGCGAGCGGTTTAATAACGGCCATCCGCAGCGATAGTGTTTTTGTAAGGGAATACGATATAAGGCAGGTACTTAATTTTGCGGGCATTCCTGTACTGGATACCCTGGGCCAGTACCTGAGCGGTTTTAATTATAAAGAAATAGCTAAAGTAGATGTTTCTGACAAAATGAAATTACAGCAGGTAACCGCAGGCCGTATTTTAATTATTGGTGGTACCGGTTATGCGCTGCTGAATGTTATCAATGGCGCTTACCTGCATGAATCTGTTACCAGTTCCAAAAATTTAAAAAGTCTTGGCATAGCTGCAGGTGCTGTGGGTACAGGCCTTCTCATAAACTATCTGTCCAGGAATAGCAGAAAATACCATGTAGAGTATATTCACATGGAGGATGTAAAAAAACATTTACGCGGTTTTTAGTACTGCATGTTTATCAATTCATAATTGGTGTTGATTTGTATGTTTAATTAGCGTTAATTCGTGTTCAAAACTGTTTTTTTGCAATGGCTACTACAGGCAATGGTTTACTGATTAAAATCTGGCGCATTACCAAACGTGTTTTACTCATTCTGTTTATTGCACAATTTGTTTATATACTATTGCTGAAATGGATAAATCCGCCGGTGACGCTTACACAACTGGGCAGCTGGGTTACAGGACACGGACTAAAAAGAACTTATGTAAGCGCTTCCAGAATGTCTGAAAATGCAAAGCTGGCAATCATTTCATCGGAAGACCAGTTGTTTGCAGACCACAATGGATTTGATTTTAAGTCTATTGACAAAGCAATGAAACACAATAGTAAAAGCAAATCATTGCACGGCGCTTCTACCATCAGCCAGCAAACAGCAAAAAATGTTTTTCTATGGCAGGGCCGCAGTTGGCTGCGCAAAGCTATGGAGACGTACTTTACTTTTATGATTGAACTGGTATGGGGCAAAAAACGCATACTGGAAGTGTATATGAATGTTGCAGAAATGGGCAACGGTATATTTGGTATTGAAGCAGCCGCGCAAAATAATTTTAGAAAACCTGCTATCAGGTTGTCGCAGCAGGAAGCCGCTATGATTGCAGCCTGTCTTCCCAATCCAAAAAAATATACCATAAGGCCGGTATCAAGGCCGGTAGCCATCCGCTATCCATGGATAATACGGCAGATGAATAATCTTTCCGGCGATGAAGATCTTGAACCGATTGTGGGGGAAGAATCGAAAGAAGCCAAAGGGCACTAACACTTTTCTACAGAGCGTTCACCGCATCTATGGCTTTTTGCAGTCTTTCTTCGTAATTGCCACTGATATCAATCCAGGGAACGGGTTGATTAAGCATGATCTCTTTGTATATATTGTACAACTTCTCTCTCCTGGCAAGGTCCGGATATTCTCTCAGTTCATCTTTTACCCAGGGTAAATCAACATTGCATAAAAGATACAAATCATACTTTCTTTCTTCTATCTGGTTTAATATCCAGGAATGGCATTTGCCAAAAACAAATTTGCACCATACTTTCATTACGTACATGTCTGTGTCAATGAAGAGGCGTGAATAAGAAGCAGTAAGTGGCGGGCCGGTTCTTGTTTCATTATTTTCTGGCGATTGATTTTCTTCTGCAATTTTTACATATTTTTCTTCCAGTGCTACCTGGCCTTTTGCAATATCAAGTAAATTATCATACGTATAGTTTGTACCATGTGCCAACAGGTATTCCCTGGCATATTCCGGGCACCAGCTGGTTTTGTAATGAACAGCCAGTTTTTCGCAAAGCGTACTTTTCCCGGTTGATTCTGGTCCTATAATAACAATTTTCTTCATATTTCCGCGTCAAAAAATTTCTTGTCAATTATTTTAATAGCTGAATGAAATCTTTCTTCCCAATTTCCTTTTATAATATGATAATAGATACGCTGCCTGACAAATTCTTTTTTATGAGACGCGTTTAATTTTTCACGGCTTTCTTCATCCAGCCTGGTGCCATCCTGTATATAACTGCAATCTGTTTCCAGAAATAAATATAAGTCAAAGCGGTTAGCTTCATTCACCCAATCTTCTGTAACAATGGTTGTGCCGAAGAGAAAGGCTGCATAAGATTTGGTAATAGTAATATCTGTATCTGCAAATAAGAGCTGATTAGCAAGCGGTATTTTTTCAATAATAGCGCTGGCATGCGCGGCTGCAATTGTATATAAGTCATCTTTTGTACAGGCCGCCGTTGCTGACACAATATCCCTGGCGGCTTCAGGCACAAAAACTGTTTTATAATAGCTGGCAAGGCGTTCTGTAAGTACAGATTTACCTGTAGATTCTGTGCCCGCAATACATATTTTTTTTATGAAATAAGGACGAACACCCGCAGGAATGTATGACCAGTACTTAAACGGATTCAGGCGAATTTCAGTAGCAGAGACGGGCACCAGTTGCCTTTTTTCATCAAAGCAAATATGATCAATGCCCCAATACCCCGCTACATATCCGCCATAAGGTTCAGAAGAAATAAAGACATTTGTTCCGGGAAATTTTTCTTTAAGATAGTCTGCCCATTTTTGAGCAGCTGCTTTTGATGACACTGAATCAGCAGACAACAATGCGTCATCATATTCTATTAAGTGCACATGCACTTTACTATTATGCTGGTAGTAATCTTTTACCCAATTATAACGAATGCTACCATCGATGATTTCATTTTTATGTGCGCAAACCAGTATTAGCAGTTCATCTGTATTTGCCAGGGCAAAATCTGCCAGCGCAATATGCCCGTTGTGAAACGGCATAAATTTACCCAATAGTAAACCATTTCTCAAGCCGGCTTAATTTTTTGCTTTCGGGCTCGTTTTATCCATTCTGCCAGTCCCCAAAAAGCAAATATTGAAAGAATAATATAGTATACGCTGGTGAAAACATAATGCTTGGTAAAATATAAAGGAACAGATATAATATCTGTGGCAATCCACCAGTACCAGCTTTCTACTTTCTTTTTGGCCATCAGCCACATACCTGTATAAGCAGTGGCGCTGGCAAAAGCATCGGCCCATGGTATAGCTCCAGGCGCAAACAAACTGGTTTTTAAACCCCGGAGTGCAAAGAAAATAGCTATATAAAACAAAGCGAAGAATGCAATTTGTTGTATCCACTCCTTTTTGTTTGAATGGGCGATATGCAGCATTGTATTATGTTGCTGATCTTTTTTTGCCCAGATAATCCAGCCATAAATACTCATAACAGTGTAATATAAGTTTACACTGGCTTCACCGTATAAACTCCCTTTTACACTGAGGTATATGTAGATAATGGTATTTATTAATCCTACCGGGTAAACAAGTATGTTTTCCTTGCGGCTAAACCATACACTGGCTATTCCAGTAATTACGGCTATAAATTCCAGCCAGGTGGTACTTTTTAATCCTTCTGTAAACTGGTGTAAAATTTCCTGCAAAAAATAGTTTTTTAAAATTTATCAAAGATAGCCGTCTGTTCTATTTTAAAACAAATCACTTAACAGTTTATTAATTTGTCACCGGAAAAATAAATGTACCTTTTAAGTATAATTGTTTACCTAAAATCTTTTTTTATGACTATTAAAGAAATCGCCGATCGTCTTTCAGAATTGTGCCGCCAGGGAAAATATGAAACCGCACAAAAAGAATTGTACAGTAAAGATGCGGTAAGCCTGGAACCTGAACATTCTCCCGGATTGCAAACAGTTAAGGGATTAGATGCTATTATAGAAAAAGGGCACCAGTTCCAGGCTATGATTGAAGCCGTACACAGCAGTACCGTAAGTGAACCCATTATTGCAGGTAACACATTTGCGGTGGCCGCGGTGCTGGATCTTACCCTTAAAGGCATGGGGCGTGTACCCATGGAAGAACTTGCCGTATATGAAGTAAAAGATGGAAAGATTATTAAAGAGCAGTTTTTTTATCAGACCAAATAGATGATATAACCTGCCGCGGTTAAATGCCAAGGCAATCACCCAACAATAACAATGTCACTGTATATCATTCAAGCCACCCTGATAAAAGTTTCTTATCAACGCTGTAATTAAGACCAGATTTGCCGATAATTTTACGGTATATTATTTTGCAAACAAATGGCTGCAGGGAACAGTGGCCACGCATGACAATAAAAAATAAGCCGCAGACTTTCAGATTATAAATCTGCGAATCTGCGGCTCTTATAAAAAACGATCATTTACTCTGCTTCAGCTACAACTTCCTTCACCTCTGGTATCATGCGTTTCATCATACCTTCTATGCCGGCTTTCAATGTAATCATGGAAGACGGGCAACCGCTACAGCTTCCCTGTAACATCAGGTTTACCACACCATCATCATAACTTTTAAACTGTATGGCGCCACCATCCATTTCAACGGCAGGCTTTACATAATTTTCCAGTAATTCTTTAATGCGTTTTACCACATCATCATCATCTGCGGCAACAGTATTACTGCTTTCATGTTTCATTACCGCTATCTCTTCTTCATTCACAATTGTCTTGCCATCTTCCAGGTATTCTTTTAAAAACTGGCGGATAGACGGTATTACATCGCTCCATTCTGTTTCGGGCGTTTTTGTAAGGGTAACAAAATTACTGGCTATAAAAACAGCTTTTATAAAAGGGAAACCAAATAGTTCACTTGCCAACGGAGATGGTTTGGCATTTTCCATTTCCTGAAAATCAATACTCTTTCCGGGATACAGCAGTTTATTGGCCACAAATTTCATTGTTTCCGGGTTGGGCGTCATTTCTGTGTAAATGCTTATTACCGGGCTGCCTGTTTTTATCATATATTCAATTTGATGTACAAAAATAACAATAAAACACCAGTATGGTTCTATAATCAGGAAAATCAATGGTGGCAATCTTCTGCATGTACATGGTAGTGTATTTTACAGAGCCTGTAATTGAGATAATGCGCTGATATGATTGCTATAACTGCCGGAATCAACAGCCAGATATGCAGGGTATGCCATACCTGTTTGGCCAGTAAGAACAAAATGCCTATGCTGAATATAGTAAGGGGTAAAAACCGCTGGTGATGTTTTTTGAAACCATGACTTAAGGCATATACACCTACTGCAAAAGCCAGCAAAATCATGGTATATTCAAAAAAAGCGTTCTGAATAATATCAAACCCAAAAACCGGAAGGCTGGTTAAAACTAAAGGCAGCACGGCGCAATGTATGGCGCAGGCTACCGACGTTGTTATACCCAATGCATCCCAGTTTATTTTATTATTCATGAGGGAAGCAAATATACGGACATAAATGCAACTAAGTTGCAACAATTTTGTTTAATTATTCACAATCGGCTATAATTCCACTATTGCGCTGCAAGAATTTTACAGACTGTTTAACTGCCCTGTTCATGGCGTAACTTTGCGCCCGTAATATGTATTATGAAAAGAAAAACACTTATTTATATTGGATTTTTTGTGCTGCTTTTTACAGGCTTTTATTATGGCCTCAAACTAACAATACCCGGTTTTGCTGATACCAGGTTGCCTGTATTAAACTATGTACAGCCATTTTCATTTATTAACCAGAATAACCAGGTAGTCACTGAAAAAGATGTAGCGGGCAAAGTGTATATAGCAGAATACTTTTTTACTACCTGCAAGGGTATTTGCCCAAAGATGAATACCAATATGAAAAAATTGTATGAAACATTTAAAAAAGAAAAAGGGTTCCTGATACTCTCCCATACAGTTGACCCTGAAACAGATACTGTGGCCCGGATGAAAAGATATGCGGATTCATTGGGAGCAGGTACAGGCAACTGGTTATTTCTGACTGGCAAAAAAGACAGTCTTTACCGTGCAGCAAGGGTAAGCTATTTATTAGACGACCCCAAAAATGGCAATGATAAAATAGAAGACCAGTTTATTCATACGCAATTTTTTGCCCTGGTGGATAAAAGTGGCCGGGTAAGAAAAATATACGACGGCCTCAAAAAGGATGAATTGAATGACCTGGAAAATGATATTCCCAAACTGCTCAATGAAAAATCAGGCAGTGGTTTTGTAAATTCGATTTTTAATAATAATCCCAACCAATAATTTCTGATACGTTATGGTTATTAATCAGCAAATACAGCAGCTTTTAAAACGTAACCAGTTAAGTATTACAGGCAGCCGATCCAAAATACTTGAACTTTTTTTGCAGCAAAACGGCGCACTGGCACACGCAGATATTGAAAAAAAGAGCGGTGCCAGTTTTGACCGCGTAACTGTATACCGTACACTGCAAACATTTGTAGAGAAAGGAATTATTCATACCATACCTACTGCCGATAATTCTATTTTATATGCCTTGTGCAAAGACGAATGCACAGAAGGCCATCACCACGATCACCACGTTCATTTTATTTGCAGTAAATGCAGCAGTACAATTTGCCTTGAAGACATTACTGTACCGGAAATAAAATTGCCCGGAGGCTATCAAACTACCCAGGTAGAAGTAGTAGTAAACGGCGTGTGTAAAGACTGCAGGGGGTAGGAAGGTTGTGTTGCGTGTTAAGTGTTGTGTTCTTTTATGCGTATTTTCCTTTTTTTGGGTACGTGCTGCGTAGCTTACTTAACACTTATCACTTACAACAATCTTCCATCACTTACAACATCAGAAATCTTCCTCTCTTTCCAGCATTAATATAGCGCCCTGTGGTACAATAAAATACTTTTCATTTTCATAAATTATCTCTGTAGCGCCATTCATAAGAAAAATGGCCAAATCACCCTCCCGCGCCTGTAGTGGTATGTATTTAACTTTATCCTCTTCGGTTTTCCAGGGCTCATCATCTACCGGCATAGGTATAGCATAACCGGGACCTGTTTTTATTACGTACCCCTGCTGCACTTTTTCTTTTTCCTGTACGCCGGGAGGCAGGTACAGCCCACTTTCCGTACGTTCATTTGATTTTGCCGGGCGAATTAAAAGCCGGTCTCCGATTATGACTAATTTCTTGAACTTATTGTCGGGCGTTATGTGCAATGCCATGCGGGTTTGTATGTATATTTGAAATGCAAATTTAAGCTACCTTCACTATTAACAAAACATTACAGGGCCGGTTTACTTACCGGCAGATGATTTGATTCTATTTGTATACTAAACATTTATAAACCATGGAAGCGAAAGCAAAACTTTTATTATGCGAAGATGATACTAACCTGGGAAGTGTGCTGAAGAATTATCTTGAATTAAATGATTACGAAGTTATACTGGAAAGGGATGGCAGACTGGGCCTTGCAGCTTTTCAGCGTGAAAAATTCGATCTCTGCCTGCTGGATGTTATGATGCCCCATATGGACGGCTTTACACTGGCAGAAGAAATCCGCGATGTTGACCCCGATATACCTTTATTTTTCCTGAGTGCAAAAACAATGAAAGAGGATATTATACAGGGGTATAAACTGGGTGCTGATGATTATATCACCAAGCCTTTTGACAGTGAAGTATTGTTACTTAAAATAAAAGCTATTTTAAAACGCAATGAAGAGCTGAACCGCGAACAGGAAAACAAAGAATACACGCTGGCCAGCTATCACTTTAATCCAAAGCTGAGAGAACTAAGCCACAGTGGAAAAATGCAAACACTTTCGCCAAAAGAAAATGAATTGCTGAAAATGCTTTGCGAACATATTAATGATTTACTTCCAAGAGAGCAGGCTTTAAAGAAAATCTGGGGCAGTGATACTTATTTTAACGGGCGCAGTATGGATGTGTACATTGCCAAGCTGCGGAAGTACCTGAAAGATGATACGAATATTGAAATTGTAAATATTCATGGTAATGGATTCAGACTGGTAGCACCTGTTGCTGCATAAACAATCCATCTATTGTATTGTATAAAATGAAAAGCGGCCAACTAGTTGTGCCGCTTTTTCATTGCAAAAATGTCTCCGTTAAAATTGTTTATCAAAATAAAAATAATGATATTATAAATTACAACAACACAAATTGATACACTATTTTCCTGATTAAGTGTTTATTTTACATTAATACAGGAATTATTTAGAAGCAGCTGTATGAAGGTTTACAAAATCAGTAACAGACATACATAAAAACTTTATTTTAATTCCGGCTATCCAAACTTTCTTTCATTATAGCGTAAACGCTGTTCGCTTATACAGCATCATTATTGCTGAACATTTTTTACTTTAGTGCTGTTTTATAAACTGTAAATGATTATTCAGAAAAAAGTAATCCTGGTCCTTCTTTACCAAAAGACTGCTTCCCCAAATGTTCATAGGCTTTATGCGTTGCCTCTCTCCCTCTGGGTGTACGTTTAATAAAACCTTCCTGTATTAAAAATGGTTCATAAACTTCTTCCAGCGTACCTGCTTCTTCTCCTACTGCGGTGGCAATGGTGGTAATGCCTACAGGCCCTCCTTTAAATTTATCAATAATAGTAAGCAGGATACGGTTATCCATATCATCCAGTCCGTATTCATCCACGTTCAGCGCTTTTAATGCATGTTTGGTAATACCCATATCAATACTTCCGTCGTTCAGTACCTGCGCAAAATCTCTCACCCGTCTTAAAAGCCCGTTTGCAATACGTGGTGTGCCGCGGCTGCGCCTTGCAATTTCACCCGCTGCATCAGAAGTGATGTTGGTTTTCAGAATATTTGCGGAACGCAATACTATTTTATGCAGGGTATCACTGTTGTAATATTCTAATCTTGATTTAATAGCAAACCTTGACAGCAAGGGAGCAGTCAGCAAACCGCTTCGTGTTGTGGCGCCAATTAAAGTAAAAGGATTTAGATTAATTTGAATACTTCTTGCATTGGGGCCGGTATCGATCATTATATCAATGCGGTAATCTTCCATAGCTGCATAGAGGTACTCTTCTACTACTGTACTCAACCGGTGTATTTCATCTATAAACAATACATCGTTCGTTTCCAGGTTGGTAAGCAGGCCCGCAAGGTCACCTGGTTTCTCTATAACCGGACCAGAGGTCTCTTTTATATTAACGCCGAGCTCATTGGCTACAATTCTGGACAAAGTTGTTTTACCCAAACCAGGAGGACCATGAAACAATACATGATCAAGTGCTTCGCCACGCATTTTTGTGGCCTTGATAAAAACAAGCAGGTTTTCAATCAGTTGGGGCTGGCCTGCAAAATCTGCAATAGCCGACGGGCGGATATTATTTTCAAATTCTTTGTCTGCCGCGGTAAGTGATTCTTTATCTGTATGCAGGTTTGGATTGCCCATATGTAAAAATAACAAACACCTGCGGGAAGGAATAAGAAAATTTTCTCCACAATATTTGTATATACAAATGAAAAATTGTTATCTTTACAAACTTAAAGAATTGCCTTTGGCGAAGCAACCATGAAAACATCAGACAGCAGGTATGGAAGGTGCATTTATTTTTCAAGCAATGCACTGGCAAGGAAAACCGAAAAACTGGCAACCGCGGTTTGGAAGAAAGCAGCGCTCTCTCCCAGTCATGCCTATCTTTTAATGATCGTACTGGCAGATCCAGGTGTACAGCCAGGCGCCCTCAGCGAAGAGTTGCACCTTACACCCAGTACCATTACGCGCTTAATTGAAAAGCTGGAAGACAAAAAATTGGTGATAAGAACTACTGAAGGTAAAACAACCAGTGTATATCCTACTGCTAAAAGCAAAGAATTGAAACCTTTGTTACAGGAATGCGCAGATGAATTTCAAAAAAATTGCATCACGCTTTTTGGTAAGGACGAATCGGGCAGGTTTGTGACCAGCATGAATAAAATTTCAGATAAACTGCACCCCTGATTTTTTTTCATTTTTCATTTGTATATACAAGTAAATATCATTATACATACAATAAAGATTATTTTAAAACTAAAAAACAAAAGAATGAAGTACGCAATTACCGGCTCCCTGGGCCATATCAGCAAACCCATAGTGGTTGCATTGGTAAAAGCAGGTCATGAAGTAACTGTAATCACCAGTTCGCAAAACCGTGTAAAAGACATTGAGTCCCTTGGCGCCAAAGCGGCTGTTGGCTCAATAGAGGACACAGCTTTTCTTACAAAAGCATTTAACGGGGCTAAGGCCGTATACAGCATGGTGCCACCAAAATATGACGTATCCGACTGGAAAAAATATATCGGACAGGTTGGTGAGCATTATACAGAAGCCATTAAAATTAATAATATAAAGTATGTAGTGAACTTGAGCAGCATTGGCGCCCATATGCCTGAAGGCTGCGGACCTGTAAGCGGACTTCACAGAGCAGAACAGGCGCTTAATAGCCTAACGGATGTAAATATTAAGCACCTTCGCCCCGCTTATTTTTATAATAACCTGCTTGCCAATATAAGCCTTATAAAAAATGCAGGAATTACCGGAAGCAATTTTAGCAACAGCGATAAAAAATTTACACTGGTGGATACCAGCGATATTGCTGCTATCGCCATTGAGGCATTATTGAAACTTGATTTTACAGGCCACAGTATTCAATACATAGCCAGTGATGAAGTAAGTACAGATGATATTGCCACTGCGCTGGGGAAAGCTATCAATCGCCCGGATCTTAAATGGATAACATTTACCGATGAACAGGCACTACAGGGTGGTATACAAGCCGGGTTACCGGAAGAGATATCAAAAAACTATGCTGAAATGGGCAGTGCTGTTAACAGTGGTAAAATGGGAGAAGATTACTGGAAACATCGTCCCGCTTCATTGGGCAAAATAAAACTGGAAGACTTTGCAAAAACATTTGCAGCTGCATATAACAGCGAAGCAGCCGTAGCAGCACATTAATATCCATATGTACAAAACATCACATGGAGCAGTTCAAATTTTATAACCTATAAAAAATAAAAAGACAAACGCAGTTTTCGAAAAACTACGTTTGTCTTTTATAAATCTTGTTATTCCTGTTATCTTACACTTACAGAAACGTGGCGATCTTTTACCCTGTCGCTTTCTGCAGCATCAGCAGCGTATACAGCATATTCAGAACCGTATCCTTCTGCACCAATAATTTGTTTGCCAACACCTGCTTTACCCAATGCAGCCTGTACTGATTTGGCCCTGGCATCAGACAATTTTTTATTGGCTGCTTCATCTCCTACCTTATCTGTATAACCACCAATTTTTAATTTAACTGCTGGAAAAGCTTTTAATATAGCAGCTATATTATTTACCTGCACCTGGCTTTCAACTGTAATTTTAGCGCTGCCTGTTTCGAAGTTCAGGTTATCAAAATCAAACCATACTTTCTTCAGGGAATCTTCGCTTAATTTTTTATAATCTGTTCCCAGGAAAGTTACCAGCTTATCTTCTATGCCGCCTTTATAAGCATCTATTACTGTATCATTGGGAAGCTTTACTTTAAACACCTCACGCACATTATCTGCCACTTTTGTAATGGCGGTATCTGTTGCATGGGCAATCTTAGTGGTCGTTGTATCAATGGTTGAAACCACCTCTTTTGTTCCGCTTCCGCATCCCTTAAAGAAATAAATACCCAGCGCTACCGCAAGAATGGCTAATAGCAATGGCAAAAGAAACTTTATACCATCACCTGTCTTTTCCGGTGTTTCTTCTGTATAATGAGTTGCTTTGTGAACGGTTTCGGCTGCGCTGCCAGCAGCAGATACGGTGTTACCCATTGAACCTATACCAAGCAATCCTGCAATAGAACCAAGACTGCCAGGTAATGCGTTTATGATAGTGCTTTTTTGGCTGGAAAGAAAGCTCATAAGACTACCAGCATTCAGGTTATTGTCGCTGGCATGTTTACCTAAAGCACCTAATGCAACAGGTGCAACCATACTCAAAATAGAAGAAGCAGACGAATGTTTGATGCCGGCAAAATTTGACACCAGGCTGGCAATCCCACCTGCTTTGTCTCCCAGCACAGCTTTCAGCATTTCTGCGCCTTTACCAAGAAGGTTGTTATTATCGCTTCCTAAAATTCCACTGATATTATTCAATATGCCGCTGCTTGCAGCCTGTTTGGCCAAATCAAAGATACCTGCGGCTCCTTCATGACTATCAGTCCTGCTGATAAGACCAGCCAAAATAGAAGGAATAGCGCCACTCAGTGCTTTCTGAATACCACCTTCGCTCTCGCCCAATGAAGTTGCAGCTGTAGAAACAAGGTTACTTGTAAAAAGACCTTTTATCGTGTCAAGCAGGTTAAATGACATAATTGTAGTTGTTTTGTGTTATTGAAATGAATTGAATTGAGACGGCCCGTTTAAATGCCGGGTTGTATGAAGTAAAAAAAATATACTATTATACCCGGAAACCTTAGAATCTTTCCAAAATGCTGAATTAAAGTTATGCAATTTGATGAATTCAACAAAAGTATAGCAGGTACAAAGCCACCTCAAACGCTTAGCCAGTATGCGTTGTCGCTCTGGTATGACGCGAAAGGAGACTGGGAAAACGCACATACCATTATACAGGATATAGAAGACAAAAATGCTGCCTGGATACATGCCTACCTTCACCGTAAAGAAGGTGATGCCGGCAATGCAAATTACTGGTACAACCGCGCCGGTAAAAAAATGCCCGGTTATGAACTGAAAAAAGAATGGGAAGAAATTGTAAAGGAGGTATTGTGATATCAATTAACATCCGATAATTGCCGGATTATTATTGCTGATCGCCTGCATTACAAACAGGAAACCCGGCCGCATAAAATTAAACAGCAAATTTATTCATCTGTAAAATCAAATCCGCATCAGGACAATTCTGTAAATACTTTTCTCTCTCGCTGTATTTACACACACCAGGATAGTCACCTTGTTTCAATTCCATATCTATAATAACCTGGAAATGTAAATGGGGCGGCCAATAACCGTTCTCTTCCTGTTTTCCAAAATGAGCAATTTGCTGACCCCTTACCACATATTGTGAAGCGCTCAGGTTTTCAATATCTTTTAAACTTACATGCCCGTACAAAGTATAAAAAGCAAAACCATCCAGCTGATGAAGCAGAATAATTGTTGCACCATAATCTCCTTTATTATCATTATAAGCAAAGCTATGTATGCGGCCACCCATAAAAGCATATACAGCTGTTCCTGCTGCTCCCCATATATCTATACCCAGATGCAGCCGTCGTGGTTCATTACCAGCATTAAAATGATTACTGGCCGCATATATTACACGCAGCTCAGCATAACCACCGATGCCGTACCTGTAATTATTATTTTGCAGTAACTGGTCTATATACGCACTGAATTTATTGATATCAATGTAAATTTCTTCAGTAAGATTTTTATTTTTCTCTGTAAAATCCATTGCTAACAATTTGTCCTTCCCGGGTGAAAAAGGAACAACAGGATGAAATGTTTGTGCGTATTTGTGCAATAGTTGTATTATTGGCTGTGACTGCATCGGTATAATTTTTACGCAACAAGCAGAAGAAGACTGCAATTGATTTGCCAAATGAATATACAACTGATTGGGTTTGGCAACAAAAAAACCCCCGTAGGAATACAGGGGACATAACCAAAACTAACTGCTATGAGAAACTGATTTACTAAATCATGTTTGTAATGTAAAGTTGCTGTATTCTTCTGACTAAAAAATAACTATTGGCTGAACTGCCTGTTTTAGCCTGTAAAATGTATTAAAAAGGCGATAAACGGTTTTTAGGAAAGCCATTTTCATGGAAACTCCTATACCATTACTGGTTGTTGCAGGCGGCAAGGCGCTTTACAGTATACAAACATGTCGTTATTCAGCTGTACATCCTGCAATAATTTTTCTTCCAGCAGGTTGGCAAATGCTTCAAAATAATCAATTACATCCTGCCTGATATTTCTTTTTAGCCAGCGGAAACCACCGGCTAAATACTGTAAGACTTCCTTATTATCTAAATATTCAATATTATGTATGTCAGCAGGTGTAAGGCCCGCTTCTTCCAGTTTTGAAAGCAACAAACTAACCGGTACGCCTGTTACAGCACATGATTCTGCTGCAATTTCAGTCCACTCACCAATGCCTGTATGTGCATGGGCAAGAATTTCTGCTTCATTGAGACGGGTAATTACCTGCAGCAGGTGACCGCAGTTACAGGCACCATGATGGCCCCATGCATAATGCGCACCATTTTTTAACCTGCGTGCTGTTTCCCTTAACGCTTCAACCAGTTCCATTGATGGTTTTGCCATAGCAAAGCTTTTATTTCAAACAATTTTTACCAGGATATGTTGCCTGTTTTACCGGCTTCCCCGTGGATCGGTGGCTCCTCCTGCATTATAAAGTTAAAAAAATTATAAAGCAAAATACAATGCCTTTAAAAACGTTCTCTTTACTAAAATACGTCTGTTGAAAACAAATTATACCCTGCAAATCTTTGCTGTCATACTGCTTTCAGGCTTTACCTGCATTGCACACGCGCAGCAAATTACAGGCATCTGGAAAGGAAAAATTAAATCAACCAGTGTTGAACTGAAGATTATTAAATCTGGTGACAGCCTGACCGGCACTTCATATTATGGATCAAAAAATAATTTCAGGCGGTATGCTATTAAAGGATATTTTGATCCCCAGACCAATGATGTTATCTGGTGGGATGATGAATTAATAAGTGGCAGTAACGGTCCGGCGACTGAGGCATCATTAAGTGTAGCAGATTTTAATTGCCCCGGAGAGGACAAAATGCTGCTGGATGGAAATAGTTCTGTGAGAGATAATAAAGACATTAGTAAAGGACCGGTTCATTTGCAAAAGGCAACCGCAACTTCTTTCCCTGATGAATGGGATTGGGTAATTGATAATTATGTTGCAGGCGCAAATGATCCTTATATTATTGATAGTATCGGGCAATTGGCTGCTGGTCCGAGGGTATATCCCGACGAAAAATTAATTCCGGCACCTGTAACAATTACTGCAGAAAAAAGAAAGGAAGCTCCTGTGGTAAAAGCGCTACCAGTACCCGATAAAAATATCACCGCAAAAAAACCATCTACCAACCAGGAAAAATTTGCCAGCAGGAAAAACAAACTGCAGATGGTAATACCCGTTACAGCGCCTGTTATTGAACTGAGGTTTTATGACAATGCAGCTATTGACGGTGATTCTATTGCCATCTTTTTAAATGGTCATTTATTGCGTGAACATATTTTACTGGGTGGAGAACCGCAGACAATAAAAATAAATGCAGCTGATCTGCAGGATGACAATGAGTTGGTGCTTGTTGCAGAAAACCTGGGTTCCATCCCACCCAACACTTCTTACCTTGTTGCCGTTGTGGGGCACAAGCAATTTGAAGCCCGCCTGTTTGCTGACGAAGGCAGCAGTGCGTTGATTAGATTTATTAAAGAGAAGGACAAGTGATCGATACACCGGTGAGTCACCCCCCCAGGGTGGCTCACCGGT
This sequence comes from Chitinophagaceae bacterium, assembly GCA_039915085.1. Classification (GTDB taxonomy): domain Bacteria; phylum Bacteroidota; class Bacteroidia; order Chitinophagales; family Chitinophagaceae; genus JACMLD01. The sequence goes on along the minus strand of JBDSOC010000015.1, from coordinate 1,092 downwards.
GTATCGATTGCGCTAAGGTGAACCACCCTGGGGTGACCCACCTTAGCGCAATGTGAAATCAACCTCAATCCTGGAATTGGGCCAATTATTGGCATAATAATAAGCCACCTGCTGTTCATGCAGTTCAATAAATTTTTTATTACCGCCAAAGAAATTTATTATGCCGCTCACATCAACAAATAATGATTTACCTGATAACATCTCATTGTAAGAAGAATAAGGATAGTCACGGTAATCTTTTATCAATCCATGTTTTTGAGCATTTGCATGTACATAAATTATAGCCTGTTGTAAATGCGTATCTCCATTTATAGTTGATCTTCTGAAAGGCGATTGAAACAAACCGCCGTTACGTCTGTATGTTTTGTTGTATATGTTGGCATAAGAGACCATAAAACTATTGATCTGTCTTTCTATCAATCCCCCTGTAAACAATTCATTGGCCGGTTCGGATAAAAATCTTTTCATAGCCACTGTTTTTTTTCCATCGTTCATTCCGGCAATAGCTTGTTGCAACAAGCTATTGTCTTTTACCGAAATAATAAAGTGAACGTGGTTATCAAGCATGCAATAAGCCTGATGATTAAAAATTGATTGAGTGAACTGTGAAAATTTTTCCAGGAAGCAGATCCTGTCTTTATCATTTCTAAAAAGAAAAAGCCCGTCATTGCTTTTAAACAGCAGATGATAATATTGATTAGCGTAAAAAGGAGCCCTATACGCTGCAGGCGTAGGCATAAGAATAAGGTTTCTAGCAAATCTACGCGTTTTAAGGTTAAACCGGTGAGCCACCCTAAGGGGGGTGACCCACCGGTTTAACTACACCACTACATTTACCATCTTATTTTTGACATAAATAATTTTCTTAGGTGATTTTCCTTCCAGCCATTTTTGCACCGTTTCATTGGCCAGCACAATTTGCTCCACTTCGGGCTGAGAGATGTCCAGTGCGATGCTGATATTGGTACGTACTTTTCCATTGATAGATACCGGGTATTCTTTGGAAGATTCAGCAACATGCTTTGCATCAAATACAGGATACGATGCATCCAGTACACTGCCCGCATTCCCTAACTGGTGCCATAGTTCTTC
>JBDSOC010000013.1:0-33864 GCA_039915085.1 Chitinophagaceae bacterium | reverse complement strand
TTATTCTCATTTGCATCTTTGTTTTATAAAGGTTTGATTATTTTTTAAAAGATCTTTAAATTCTTTACTATACGCACCGTGTTTGGCTGCCAGCTTATAAGCCCCTCTGTAAAACGGCAGCATTGTTAACTACAACTTCCTGATTTTTACATCCCGGTAGTACACTTCCGAATATTCCGATTGCAATAATATCCTGCCGTCTTTAACACTGGCATCCTTACCATAATTTACCACTATGCCGTTTACAATATGAACACAGGTTCCATTGTAAGAAATTATTTCAACGGTGTTCCATTCTCCATTGGGTTTCTCTCCATCTTTTTTCTTTACCACCTGTGTGTGGTTTGATGGAGGATTGATCTTTCCATCAACACTAATGGTACTGAAACCAAGCAACCAGAAGTCACCCACATCTCCTTCCTGTACCTGGCATTCAATGGATACCGGCCAGATAGAATCAGGTTCATTAACAGGTATGTTGTAACAAATGCCTGCATCACGTTTTGCATTTTCACGCGGCGGCCATTTTTTTTCGCCCCATTTAAATGCTGCTTTAAAATGATAATTGTGGTAAGGCATTTCTGTTATTGCATAGCCCAGTTCTTTTCCTATTACATGCAATGCACTGTCTTCTATCCTGAAATTATTATACGGGTCAATATTTTTTCCTTTATTCTGTATAAAAGTATGCCAGCCATTTAAATTTTTGCCATTAAATATTACCGTAAACGGATCAGTTATTACAGGTGTTACGTTATTAACCATGAAAACATAATCATTGTAGTCCCCGTTTTTTGCTTCTTCAAAACAAAGCAGGTAAGTATGCTTCACCACATCTCCCCTACTGTCTTTTACGGGATAAATTCTTACTGCACGTACCGCATTTTCAGGATACAGCAGCATGTTCCAGACATCTTCGGAGTAAGCGCTGTGTGTTGGGCCTGTAGCATAAAAACCAAAATTCTCATTACCCGGATCAAAAGAATAACTACCGCCCGGTACAATTTCCGGAAATAATCCCTGGTGCTCAGGATACTTACCGGCTTTCGCTAAAACACCTGCCTGCTTTTTATCCGGGCCATTGATGGTATTTGTATAATAGCCGAAAGGCAATTCAAAATCGGGCGAATACCTTGCAATTGGACGCATGGCTACTTTACCTTTTCCTGCTTTGCGAAAAAGTGAAAAAGGTATTTCATCTCCCTGCAATTCTGGCCTGCTGTGGTTTGCAAGACTTGTCCAGCCAACGTTTATGCGATAACCCATTGCCTCCATTATCGTTGAAAGCGCTGGTTCATTTTCGCCTTCAAGCCCTTTTGTGCCAAGACCTGTAAGATTGATTTTTATAACAGTCCCTGCATCATTTCTTATATTAACAGATGCTTTTGAAATACCAACAAAACTTACCGGAGGTTCAAAGTCCAATAACATTATCCCATCTTTGCCGTCAGCTCCTTTCAGGAATTCAAATTTAAAATTAGCGGTATCACCACTCACCCATTTTATTTGTTCTGCCCTCACTTTTATAGGTAAGGACAGCTTAACAACTTTGCTCCTGTTGCCTTTTATAGCAGAAAATATAAGTTCATTTACCGGAACTGCGGTTAAATTCTGTGCAGTAACACAGGAAACAGTAAAAAAGAAAATGAGTAAGATAATAAAAGCCCTGATCAGGCTTTTATTGTTTTTTTTTGGATGGCGCATTTCGTATTTATTAAATCTGGTTATGAAATTAACAGGCAAAGAAATAATTTATACAATCTTAAAAATAAACGAAGATGATGTCATGTATTTACCACCCTGTGAAGCAGTAAATAAATAAGCAGGCTTTCCGTTCCTGAAAAGTATTTGCGGCCTTTCAAAACGGCCATATTTTTTTAAATGCGCCGGTGCGGGTGGCTGCTGTATATATTTCTCTGCTCCATAATAAGCAATTAAAGGGGGCTGCCATTGCTTACCGTTTTCAGATTCCATCAGTATACCATCTTCGTGGTTATAAAAACCCATATCCCTTGCAATCATTTTAAATCTATGCTTTTCCATCCACACATAAGCATCTTCAAACTGTTTGTTATTACCACCGCCTGAAAAATCAATCACAGGATTTTTATTGTATTTAATATAGGGGCCTTCCGGTTTTTCTGCTATGGCCAAACCATATTTGCGGTTTCCTTTTATAAAAGGATCAGCAGATGTTTCATACTCCTTTGTATTCCATGACTTGTAATACAACCAGTACTCACCGTTGGGATGTTTAATAAATGCAGGATTGGTAGTGCAATGATCATCCCAGGCACCTGCTTCACCCGCTTCCAGCAAAGGCTTGTCTGGTCTTTGCCACGGGCCGTTTAAAGATGGCGCTGTTGCCAGGCCAATGCGTTTTGTATTTGTTTTACCATTGCTGTTGCCCATGTAAAAAAGGCAATACTGATCATTTACTTTTTTTATCAAAGGGTTGTGACAGGTTGTTGCATCAAAAAAACCATCACGTGGTGCAAAAATGGTTTCTATAAACTGAAAAGGTTCTTCGGGTGAATTACTGATGGCATGCGCAATTTCACTTCCTTTTATCCAGCCGCCCATTCCTTTTTTCGAATCCCATCTTGAAAAGAAAACATGCAGCTTTCCATTTTCATCTTCAATGGGGCTGTTGCACCATACGTAATAACCTTCCATTTCCAATGCACGTCCAACTGGTTTCAAATGTTTTGCAAATGGTGACTCATCAGAAAAACAAGAGCCTGCTGCCAGTGAAGGCATGCAGGCTCCAATAGATAAGTATGAAACAGTACTGATAAAACTTTTTCTATCCATGATAAATCTAATACCCTGTATTTTGTCCATACAATCCCGGTGCCGCATCCTGCTGCGATTGCGGTACCGGGTAGATAATATAATTTGCTGTTACCTGTTTCACTTTGTGCAGTGCAGCATCATCAACAGCTATCCATGCATTCATAATTGTGAGCAGGTTACCGCTTCTCTGCAAATCAAACCAGCGTGAACCTTCTCCTGCAAATTCCCTTCTCCGCTCATCCAGCAACTGATCCAATGTAACATTTGCAACCGGGGTAAGCCCGGCCCTTGCCCTTACCTGGTTAACCACCCCGTCAACATCTGTTGCCGCTGAACCCGGCGCACCACGCAATACGCATTCTGCTTTAAGCATCAGTATGTCTGTGTACCGCACTGCTATAAAATTAATCGGCCAATCAAAACGGCTGGTAGGTATTTTCGTAGTATCCAGGTATTTTCTAAAGAACGGATGTGAATCAGGGGAACCACTGTAAGTAAAAGTGGTCGTATGTATCGTGGGGGATTTGCGTGTATCCGCTGCATTATAACCTGTCAGCAGATTATTTGATACTGCAGGAAATCCGAGTGCCCCGTTTGCCGGTGTGTTACCTGCCGGTAATGAGTTGAAATAACTTTGAGGAACAAGTTGCCATGTAAATGTGGCGCCTAAAACCGGGCTTAGCCCTGTAAGGTACATTACATCAAACACCGCTTCTTTATTAGCAACAGGACTTTGATTGGTGTAAGAAAAAATACTTGTATAGCTGGGATTAAAAACAAAACCGCCATTGGTAATAATATCCTGCAGCAAAGGCAGTGCAAGCGACCATTCACTTAAACCCAGCCCCGGTCCTTCAATTCCGTAAGTTGGTCCGGACCGTGCCATATAAACTTCTGCAAGTATTGCTTCAGCAGCATATTTTGTAGCCCTGCCTGCATCCGTGGCAGTATAACCCGGGAACACCCCTCCATAATTTGCTGGTAAATTGGCTATTGCAAACTGAAGATCACCAATGATTAATTTATACACATCAATAACCGCACTTCTGCCAATGGTGTTTGACTCGTCTGCAGCCACCGGGTGATCAATAATGGGCAGTTTGCCATAATACCTTACCAAATCAAAATAATAAAATGCACGGAGAAATCTTGCTTCTGCTGTTAATCTTGTTGCCAGTGCTGCAGAGCCAACATAGGTTCCGTTTTTAGTAATCTGGTCAAGAACTGTATTGGCTTTGAAGATGCCGTTAAAATCTGCATTCCATGCTTCTTCAACATAGGTGTTGGAAGCAATACCCGGCGAAAAATTATTAATGGGATCCGGATCGCGGCCCACATCATTAGAAGGATAAATATTATCAGATCTCACTTCAGAGAGGAAAAGCAACCTGTCAGGATATCCCCTTAATGAATTGTAGGCTGCATTAACTGCCTGTAAAAAATCGCTGGGTTGCTTATAAAAAGTTGCCGTTGTTGCCGTTGAAACAGGTATCTGGTTCAAATCTTTTTTGCAGGAAAACCCAATTATTGCACCTGCTATGATTAGTATAAAATATTTCTTTTTCATTTTTGTAAATTTCAATAATTAAAAAGTAATGTTTAACCCGAATATCAATGATTTTGCCAGTGGCAACGCACCATAATCTCCCGCTTCCGGATAGGCGCTGTTGGAGCTTACTGCCGTATTGGCGGCTTCCGGATTTAATCCATTGTAATATTTATCATGACCAAAAAAGTTTTCCAACGTGCAATAAAGTCTTGCTCCCTGTATAAAATTCTTTTTAAACAGGCTTTTAAGGTTGTATCCCACCGTTATATTCCTTATACGGATATAATCCGATGAATACAGCCAGTCTGTAGCAGCAGTAATGGGGTTGTTATAGGTTGAATAGGCTTTTCCGAACCTGCCTTCACCCTGGTCTGCCGGCGATTTCCACCTGTTTACAAAAGATGCAGGATGATTATCGGACCTGCCCTGTCCGGGACGTGTAATGGCCCTGCCCAGTTGCGAGTAAATTGAACCACCACGCTGACCCTGCACCAGCACATTCAGATCAAATGCGCCGTAACGAAAAGTATTGGTGATGCCATACGTATAATTTGGATTGGGGTGTCCCACAATCTGTTTGTCAGCTTCAGTTATTACACCGTCTCCATTCAAATCCTGGAATTTAAAATCTCCTTCCTGTTCATTGGTGCCGTACTGCGGTATTTTTTTGGCGATATCATCTGCTGTTAAAAATCCAACCACTTTCAGAACATAAATACTGTTTAATGGCTGGCCTATACGCAATATCTGATCCGATACTGTAAATCCATTCGGTATGATGATTTGTGTCTGACCAGGTGCAAGGTCCAGTATCTTGTTGGTATTGTGCGCTACGTTGACTGAAGTAGTCCACTGAAATTTACCCACCATGTTGCGGGAAGTAATTTCAAGTTCCTGCCCGATGTTTCTTACAGAACCAATATTGGTAAGATAAGTCTGGAACCCTGTTACTTCCGGAACCTGAACATTCAGTAACAGGTCTGTATTCAGTTTATTGTAATAATCAAATGACCCTGTAATACGGTTGTTTAATATTCCGAAGTCGAAACCGAAATCATAGGTTTGTGATTTTTCCCATTTCAAATCCGGGTTGGCAAGTACATTTGGGTTTTGTCCGATTGCTGCCGCCTGTGTACTTCCAAAAATATAACCCGCTGAGCCAATCGTAGCAATGCTTGCATAATCATTTGGCAAATTATTGTTTCCATTTACACCAAAAGATGCCCTTAACTTTAAATCACTGAGTACTGGCACTCCTTTCATAAAATTCTCTTCCGTAACAATCCATTTCAAAGAAGCAGAAGGGAATATACCGTATTGATTATTGATACCAAACCTTGAAGAACCATCCCTGCGCAAACTGGCTGACAGGAAATATTTGTCTTTGAAGCCGTATAAAAGACGGCTGAAATAAGAGATCAATACACTTTGGGTAGAAGTAGTATTACCAGTAACTGCCGCAGCGGCATTTAACGTTTGAATTGCTGCGCTTGTAAAGCCACCATTAGAGCTTAATGCAGCCCTGTCTAAACGATCCAGGTTATAAGAAAACCCGGCCAGTACATTTAAACTATGAACTTTATTAAATACCGTGTTGAAGGTAAGCGTGTTTTCATTTACAAAAGTTTGCCGCCTGTAACTGTTATAGGTACCCGAAGTGGCCGCAAGCAGGTTGTTTGATCCTGTAAATGTTCTTGCAGACTGCGTACCGGCAGTTATATAAGGTACATACGTTGTTGAAATGTTATCGGTATTGTCCAGGTTAACAGAGCTCCTGAAATTTAACCCGCTGATAATCTGGTAATCGCCGTAAATAGTACCCAGCGTACGGTACCTTTTGGTAGTGCCTTTATTGTATAACAATTTGGCGTAAGGAGAATTGGTTGTACTGCTGTAAACATACTGTCCGTTTCCCAGGGCATTGGGAATTAAACCCATTGTATCTTCCTGTACCGGCGCCAGGCTTAAAGACTGATGAAAAATAGCATCTTTTCCATCTACACCAGGATCCTGTGTAATAGAATAGGTTGGAGCAATATTTACCCCAAATTTTAAATTTTTAGCAGCATTGATTTCCAGGTTTGCCCTGAGCGAATATGCTTTATACCCAAGGCCTGTTACAAAGCCATCCTGGTTTGCATAGTTGCCCGATAAAAAATATTTTACAGCATCCGTACCACCGCTGGCCGAGATTTCATAATTCTGCATCTGGCCTTTGCGTTCTATTTCGTCCTGCCAGTCTATATACCTTAAACCAGGATGTCCCGGCATTGTCCAGCGGGGATCCAGGATATAGTTGGGATCAAAAACACCGGCATTTTTCGCCAGCCGTGTAGCCCTGTCGTCACCGGCAGTTGCACCCGCAGATCCGTATTTAGCCACATATTGTGCATTGATTATTTCGGTAGCATGTGCTATCCATTCATCACCATTCATCATCTGCAATTTTTTAGCAGCCTGGTTATATCCGCCATAAACATTAAAGCTGATTTTTGGTTTGCCGGTCTGTCCGCGTTTGGTAGTAATCAATACAACACCATTTGATGCCCTTGATCCATAGATAGCAGCCGCTGCAGCGTCTTTTAATACCTGTATGTTTTCAATATCGTTTGGATTGATATTATCCAGCGGATTGCCCGTTGAAAAACTACCATTGGTGGTATTACTTGAGTTAACAGATAATGGAAAGCCATCTAACACATACAATGGTTCGTTGCCACCACTGATAGAACCTGAACCACGTATCTGTATACTAAGCGCTTTACCCGGTATGCCGGTTGTTGATTTTACTGTTACACCTGCCAGTTGTCCTGCCAATGCCTGATCAATCCGCTGTACAGGTCGTTCTTCCAGCTTTCTTGCATCAAAAGAAGAAACTGCACCGGTAACATTTTTTTTCTTTTGTGTACCGTATCCTATTACTATCACATCATCCAGTGTTTTGTTATCTTTTTTAAGCCTGATTACAAAGTCGGGGCTTAATGAAACCGTTTGAGTAGTATAGCCTACGGAGCTTATCTGAAACCTTGCGTTCAATGAATTGGCGGGAACCAAAAGAGAAAAATTACCACTCTCATCTGTGCTGGCACCTTTGTCTGTTCCTGTTATTGTTACCGTAGCGTTTGGTATACCCAGGCCACTTGTTTCATCCAGCACCCGGCCCTTTACCTGCCGGTCCTGCGCAAACACATTGACTGAAAAAATCAGTGGCGCCATCAATAATAAAAGAATGTACTTTTTCATATGCGTTGTTTTAGTCTGAAGGAAGTTTTAATAAAAATTAAATGCCACGCCAATCCGTTGCAGAACGGTGGGCAGTATAAGATAACCGGAAGAGCGAATACATATCTTCCGGGATAAACAATAAACGGGAAAAGAAATGATAAACTAAATAAGATAAGAACAAAAGGTAATGAAGGCTATACCTTTTAATAACGTACAGGTGAAAAATTTTCATTTGGCAATGTTTTTTACAATCGATGGGTTAAATGTAGAAAACAGCGAAATGACAGCCATCCCGCTCCATGCTGATACAGGCAAACTATTTACGCAATCGTTCCCGGAAATAATTTATGATTGAAATGCAGCGTTACTGAATGAACGAAAAGATCAACCTGTTTACATGCAGTTGCTGCCCTGCTAATCTTTTACCCGATCATCATACTAATTTATCATTCAAAAAAACATACCGTACAAAAGCAAATTGCAGCAGCAGGTAATAAGGGAAAGAAATTGACGCATACAAATAATTTGCAGCAGCCTGTTTACTGAAAGTTCGTGTGCAGGACTACGAAATGTTTCAGGGCATTTTTTTTAAACCCTCCCATTTCACTTTCCACGTGCCATCCTGCGGAAAACCGGGATTTATTTTTTTATCTGCATCCGTACCTGTACACATCATAGCTACGGCGTTTAAAACACCACCGTTGCCCGGCAGGTAAATTGTTAAGCGGTCATCCTGATAGTTATGTCCGTTTGCGAGATAAGTATTTGTTTTGATGGGCATGAGTAAAGCTTCTATTGCTTTCTCCGGCATGTGCAGCCTGGTTGCTGCCATAGCAGTTAACGGAAAATCCCAACCCCAGGTATCGTTCCATTTCCAAATCTTCCATACTAAATCAAAAGTGTGTCTCATGATAGTTGTATCCAGTCCGTTGGATGCGGGTATGGTACTGTAAGCGCCCAGTACAGCCGGGTGATCGCTAAGATAACGTTCGGTTGTATAACAATCAGGTGTGCTTTCAGTAGCAAGGTATACGCCGTTTGCCTGTGGCAGGGGAGCAAGTCCGTTAATTATTTCACCCCATTTTTTATTTGGCGGTAATCCCGCGCGCAAACGCCATTGCTGTGCAATGTTCAGTGCCCAGTGCCAGTAAGCCAGTTCATAAGTTGGGTTAAATGTTTTTAATGCATCAAAGCATTCCTGCGCAGGAATAAGGCCTTTCCCTAAATTATATTTTTTTGTTTCCGGATCATAAGATGGAAAGGATGCCATAAAATCAGCCGTTGCAAAAACCAGTTCTTTATATTTATTGATTGTTTGTTTAGTTGATCTGCTGCGATATAGCATTTCAGCCATATAAATAAAATGTGGTTGTTGCCATATTAAAAACGCACCAACGGAAGAAGGAGATTCATTACCGGCGTGATCAGTCATTTTTTGCCAGCGTACACCATTAAATCCCTGCCGTTTGGCAAGCGCTTTTGCTTTTGCAGCAACAGTAAAATACCAACCGAGACTTTTTTCCATCAAATCTGCCCGGCCCCATTGTGCGAAATGTACGGCATGCCACCAGTGCATTTCAAGGTGTGGCTTACCATACCAGCTGTTATAAGTTAAGCCGGTTTCTTGTGGTGGAAATGCGGATGCACATTGTATTTTAGTAAGGTACTGGGATAACACCGTTCTTCTCTCCATTTCGAATGCCCGTTTATCAGTGCTCCCGGAGAAATCAACCGCACCACCACTTTGCCAGAATCTTTTCCATTCAATGATGCTGTTGTTTTGTATTTGTGCAAATGAAGGAGATACAGCATTCGGGTTCTTCTGAGAAAAACGGCAGCTAAATTCATACACATTATTGCCTGCAGCGGGCACCAGTAAAAAATAGTTCTTTGATTTCTTTTGAATCATGGTTTTACCTGCCCATTGAAGTGACATATAATAAACAGTGGTGTCAAGTATGCGTTTTATCGTTCCGCCGTATTCATTACTTATAAACAATGAAGACTGCCTGTCATCGTCTCCCCAATTATTACCAGCATCTTTAAACTGGCCGTTTGGATAAGGGAACCGCACGCGAACCCGCAACCTTTTTTCTTTAAACAATGCCGATTCAATTTTAAAAGCTACTGCATCCTGTTGCTGGTGACAAATGGTTACTACTTTAACCGGAACATCTTCTACAGTAAAATAACTACTGATGATGCCAGTCCACAAATCAAGTTCCTGCCGGATGTTTTTAATATCCTCAATGAGTGCGGGTGATCCATCTTTTTTTATTATTTCCAGCCCTAAATTTCCCAATTGCAGGCGGTGCTGGTTTACCCGAAAATATTCGACTGCTTTTTTACTGATTTCTGGTTCTTTTAGCTGAACAGTATAAGAAATCTTGCGGCCTTCCAGTTCATATGTTTTTTGTGCATCTTCTATCCGCAGGTTTTCTGTGTTGGGGAAACTGTGCCAGCCCCATTCCGACTGTGTGCCCAATGGAACGCCTTTAGCATACGCGCCGGGGAAACTCTGCATACCGGTGATATCAACAGTAAATGCAAAACTGCCGTTGCCAACTGATAAAGAAGAGAGTGAATCTATTTTTGCATTTACTACGTTATGCCTTTGCACAAGGGATTGCCGGTCAATTTTGTTTTGTGCCAGCGCATAATTACACGCTGCGCACAAATAAACACATAAAAAGAAAACGGAGCCCTTTATAATTTTTTTATTACACATCAATTTGAAATAGCAGCCACCGGCAATATAAAATTACCAGTCTATTTTTAAGAATGATACTGCCTGGCGGGGCAAAACTGTATTATAAATTAGCCGTCCCTGCTTTATTACTGCTTTTACCGGTTTACCCATCACTTGCAGCTTACCTGCTTTTTCAAGTGCGGTTATTTGTTGCTGCGTGGGTTGTTTGGGAGACCCCATTTGTTTCCACAACTCATAAGAGTTGCTATGATTTTTATCTATGCGGTATTCAGTTACAGTTACCTGCTTTGCTGAAATATCTTTTATTTGTACAAACAGCTTTTCTGCCAAACCGGTAGTATCATCATCATGATAATTCCATAACATAACGGTGATGTTGCTTTTATCTTTTGCAGCGAGAGCGCCCACATCATTACCCATTCTTACACTTGAATCTCTTATCGTTAAAAAAGGATACATTTTATTGCCGGTTGCTTCTATCCTTTTTCCTTTCATCATTCCAAACATCCGGAATACATTTAATACCGGTTTATCCACACCATTTGTTGCCAGATCACGGAATCCATAGAACCAGGGTTGATTCTCAAATTCGAATGACCATGAAACAGCGCCCAGCAGGTTTACCTTATAGTAGTCTGCCAGCAAATATTTACGTGCAAAAGACGCTGCAGTATAAGAAGAGTACATAGTGCCGTTGCGGTATGCGTTTTCAGGATTGGTTGCCATACCGCAGGCGGCACAGCCTTCAGGATCACTTTCGCCAATAATTATTGGGAGTTTTTTTAAAGAAGGATAAGAAGCCACAATAGCAAACCCGGCTGAAATATCCCGCAATTGTGTTCCCACGTTCATGCGTACGTGATTATTTACCAGGCGCGGGGCACCCTTGGCATGAAAGGCAATAAAATCTATGGGCGATCCTATCTTGCCCGTTGCATAATTTGTATCGCTGACACAATGTGTAAGGAATGTTTTTAAAAAATCCGCCGCTCCTTTTCCCGCAGGTCCCGTTACATGCGGGCCACCCACGCTTGCCGAAGGCAGTGCACGTTTAACTGCAGCAGCAGAATAATCATACAATTTACAATAGTCCTGTACATTGCCTTTCCAGTAACCATTGCCACCATTGGGCTCATTCCACAATTCCCAGTACCAGCTTGTTACTTCATTTTTTCCATACCGCTCCGTGCAATGCTTTACCCATTGGTAAATTAATTCTCCCCATTTATTATAATCTTTCGGTGGATATGCCCAACCGGTAAAAATATATTTGTAATCCTGCCCGGGTTGCCAATGATGCTGATAAGGTTGCGGGTTTGTTGACAATGCTTCCGGCATAAAACCCATTTGCGCCAGGGGTTTCATTCCCCGCTGCACATATGTATCAAAAATTGAATCAATAATATGCCAGTTATAAATGGGATTGCCATTAGCATCTTCCGTATAGGCATTGGTAGAACCCCATTTCAATGCCGGTGTGCCATCGCCTGTAGTTAAAAGATTATGTGCCCGTACATGCACAGGCACCGGACTCAGGGCAGCAATTTCTGATAATAATTTTTTGCCATCTTTCATATAGGTATAGTTGGGTTCGTCGTACCCAAACCACGCCCATATTGGCTTCATATCCGATATTTCTGCACCAGCATTCACATATATAAATGCGGTATCTCCAGCATGCTGTGCATGCATTTTATCAATACAAATAAAAAAAAACAGACAGATTATTGTAAAGCGTCTTTTCATAAAAATAATTTCATTACATCCCTTTTTCTATCAGGATGGCGGACTCAAAACCAAAATTGCTAATTATCCAGCAGTTTCATTTCTGTTGAATTTGTCACATCCAGCTTTTCTCCATCTGCACTTTTAATAGTAACCTTATTAAACAACCAGTTGCCAGCATAAGAAATAGATCCTGCCAGTTTACCCTCAATGGCCACATTAGTAAAATTGAAATTTAAGAGAGGTGATTCTTTTAAACCGGCAGCATTAATAATTTTTTTAACTCCTTTCGCCTTAATGTCTGCAATAAAAATATTTCTAAAATGAGGCGTGCCTTTTTCCGGCGGTTCAACTTTATGCAGCAATACTTTCCAGTGTGCAGGGATTGAATCATAATTATAACCCTGGGGCAAAGTAGAATAACTATAAGCAGGGTTCCAGTTCATGGTAAACATAAAAGCGTTACCAACACTGTCCAATGTGCAGTTTTGAAAATGAATATCTTCTACCGTTCCGCCTCTTGTGGTAGCAGACTTTATATGAAATCCGTTGCCGGTTCCTTTTCCGGTTAAATTTGCAGCCAGTACATGCCGTATACCACCCGAAGTTTCACTTCCAAGCGTTAGCAAACCACCGCCCTTACGCGCAATGCAATTTCTTATCACTACATATTCCGTTGGCCGGTTTACACGCAGGCCATCCCAATCGCGGCCGGCCTTTAAACAGAAATCATCATCGTTACAGTCTATGTCACAATTTTCAATCAATACCCATGACGATGAGTCAACATCAATACCGTCTGTACTTGGTCCTTTCCCGTCTTCATTGTTCCTGACAACAATACCGTTAACGGTAATATGCTGCGAGTATAATAATTGCACTGTCCAGAAACCGGCATTTTTTACTGTTATATCCTGTAAAGTAATATCAGCAGAACTTTGTACCAGCACTGTACGTACACGTTTGGCATCATAGTCCACAATCCAGCGCAGTCCCTTTGCATCATAGTCTTTACGCATGCGCCAGTATTTATCCCAACAAAATTTTCCCCTGGCATTAATAATTCCTTTACCGGTAAGTGCAGCATTTTTTACATTGATAATGTTGATAAGCGCCGCGGGCCATTTCATTTCAATGCCTGCTATACGGGTGCCTATTTCAGGATAATCATCAAAATTTTGTGAACCCAGCAAGGTTACGCCCTTGTCTATGCGCAGTTGCACATTTGTTTTTATAAACAACGATCCTGTTACGTATGCGCCGGGCTTAAAAACAACTATACCTCCGCCTTTTGCAGCACAGGCATCAATGGTCTTTTGAATAAAAAGCGTACTGGTAATATTGGTATCACTGACAGCGCCATAATCAGCTGTATTAAATATATTTTTGAAAGCGGCTAATTTTGCTGCGCCAGCCTTAGCTGTCCAGCTCATGTCATTAACCTGCGCATTTACCTTACACAGCAGCAAAGTCAATATGAATAATACAACTGATAAAATCTTTATCATTAGTTTTTACCTTCGGTTGTTAGTTTCCAATTATCTGTTCTGAAAGGAGAAGCCGGCAGATCTGCTTTATTGTATAAATTAGGGAAAGGAACATTTTTCCAGGCGAACCTTACAGCTGCCGGTTTTGCAATGGCGTCACTCCAAACCACAATTGTGTTGCCTTCAATCACTGCTTTTGCATCAACAAAATTTTCATCAGCTCCTGCAATTGTAAATTCTTTCAAATCACCCTCTTTTGCCAGCAAACCATCCGCATCATCAAAAGAAATCCGGATTTTATTTGCTTCAACTTTCATTGATTTATACAATGGCCCGCTGGCGACCATATCTTTTTTTCCGTAATCATTTTTTAATGCCCATAAAGACATTCTTTCGCCTACCAATTTTTTATTACGGGGATGAATGTCCAGCGAATCGCCGTTATCAGTTGTTACCACCATGCCAGTATATGGAACATGCCTGAGTGTATAAAATTGCGCTTCCCTTATTTCAGGATTCTGGCTGCGGTGCGGAGAAATCTGGACATAATAAAAAGGCATATTTTTATTGCCGAAATCAGTTCTCCAATTAGCAATCATCGCCGGAAAAAGACGGCTGTATTGGGCAGCCCTTCCTGCATTGCCTTCTCCCTGGTACCAGATAACGCCTTTGATTGCATAGGACAATACCGGGGCAATCATTCCATTATATAACTTATAGGGTGAATTACTATGACGTGGCCCCATTGGTTCACGCGGTGCAGCAGCTTTAGTTTTACCGGTATCCGCTTTCCATTTGTCCAGCTCAATCTTAAACTTTTCATACGCAGCAGGATATTCATCACATTGTTTTTTATACCGGTCAAGCATAATGTTAAAACTGCTGTCGTTTTCCAGGATTTCTTTACGTGTCCATGATTCCGCGGGCGTTCCGCCCCAGGTTGCATTGATAATACCAATCGGATAACCGGTAGCCTTGTACACGGCCCTTGCAAAATAATATGCTACGGCAGAAAATGTATCAGCAGTTTGCGGGGAGCAAATTTTCCATTTACCTGTAAAATCATGCTGGGGTTCATCAGCCACTTTGTTGGGCACGTCTATCATTCTTATAAGCGGGTAATCAGCAGCTTTAATCTCCTCCGGGTAATTTAATACGCCGGTATAACCACCATTGGTTTTAGCCATAAAAAATTCCATGTTAGACTGCCCGGACGCCAGCCATACTTCTCCCAATAAAACGTTATTGATTTCTATGGTATTGGAAGCTGCAAACTTTATAATATAAGGACCACCCGCCTTTGAAGTTTTAATACTAAGGATCCAGTTACCATTATTATCTGCAGTTACTGTTACGGGCGATTTATTCCAGCTTGCAGTAACGGTAATTTTTTCATCCGCATTAGCACGGCCCCACAATTTTACTATTGTATTTTGCTGCAGCACCATATTGTCTGCTATAATAGCAGGCAGTTTTATTTCTGCAAATGCTATAACAAAGGAAAAAATGACAATTGAAGTGGTAAACAGGTATTTTAAGTAATGTGGCATAGCAAGGCAATCTTTAGGAAGTTTAAAGTTACTGTTTCAATCAGGCTTATCCATCCTGACGTATCCTGACAATCTATTTGAAATTGTATTCTTTTCTTTTAAATAATTTTTGCGATGCATCCATAGTTGGCCATCCGTCATTATCAATATACATCGGTTTTATATTCAGCAGGGATGCTCCGCCGGCACTGTGCGTGTAAGCATGATACACAATAAAAGTAGTATCATGTTCAGTAAAAAAGCCATTGTGTCCGCGGCCATGCTCGGTACTGTCGCCTGCTAAAAAAAGGGTGTATTTATTGTCCACCCAGCTTTCTCCTTCTTTATTTACATATGGCCCTTTTACATTTGTGGAACGACCTGTTACAATCTGGTAAGTACTGCTGTCACCCGCGCAGCACCTGCCTCTTGAGGCAAAAACATAATAATATATTGGACCTTTAATAATAAAAGAACCTTCGCCCAGGACTGTGGTGATGGTGGTAATATCAGGAGGATCTTTTTTTAATTTACCGGTTTTATAATCCAGCTCCACCAGGCGAAGACCGGCTTTGTAAGACCCATAGACCAGGTATTTCTTTTTATCCTTATCAATAAAAATATTGGGGTCTATAACATTCACGCCTTCACCGCCATTTCTAAAATCAATTACTTTTCCTTCATCTGTCCATTTGTATGCAGGATCTGCAGGGTTTAATGTAGTATTGGTAGTTAATCCAATGCTGGAGTTAAAATTCATCCATGCAGATACTGAATAGTACAACTGGTACTTGCCATTGCTGTAATGAATATCTGGTGCCCACAAACCAATTTTATCTTTGATATCATTATTCCACCAGGAAAATTTTATACTATCCCTGCCAAACACATTACCGGCATTCAGCCAGTTGATCCTGTCTTTTGATGTTTTGACTCTCATGCCCGTAGAAAACACATAGTATGTATCGCCTTGCTTAATCATTACCGGGTCATGCACAACCAGCTGACCTTTTAATCCATTATTTTCTATTATAGAATCGGATTTTGCTTTTTGTGCAAAGACGGATCCGTTTATAAAAGACACTAACAGGAGTATTCGCAAAAGTATTTTTACAGGCATAGCAAATTATAAACGTTAAAGCTAACTGACCAGTGCCGGATAATCAATATATGAAATTAATAAATCATTAAACCGGCAATTTATACCGCTATCTGAAGGATGTTGCAAGTGCTTCAAATTCTTTTTTTGTAACCGAAAACACTGTTCCGTGACGTGTACCATTTGGAAAACTTACTTTATCAGATATATCCGACCAGTTTTTTAAATCAGGTGAACTTACTGCTCCATATTTATGTTGTGTGTATTTGTCGAAGTAAACGACCCATTGTCCGTTAATTTTTATGACAGTGGGTCCCTCGGCCCAATAATTACCGGTAACAGGCGCCGAAGGTTTGCTATAACCGCCTGTTAGTGTATTACTGAAAGCAACACGTATGTTTTTTTGTGGTGGATTTTTAGTTTCATCTTTTAAAAACATTATATATCGTTTACCAGCTTTTTGAATGGTAGCATCAATTACATTGAATCCCTGATCATATAATAATTTCGTTTTGCTGAATGTTTTAAAATCCTTAGTGGTTGTATAATAAATTCGGTGATTGTATTTGTCGTCTCCGGCCGTATCACCTGCCATAAACCGGCCGGAAATTGTAGTAGCCCAGTAGATCATGTATTTTTTACTGGTTGCATCGTAAAAGATTTCTGGTGCCCAGCAATTGCGTGCTGTGGGTTCGTCTTTCATAACGGGTACAAACTGCTGTTCGCTCCAGTGAATTAAATCTTTTGAACTGGCGTAACCGATACCGCCATCATTCCAGCTAACAGTCCATACCATGTGAAACTGGTTGTCTGCACCACGGATAATACAAGGGTCGCGCATCAGTTTATCTTTTGCAACGGCAGGTTTTAACAATGAACTATCGTTTTTTAAAGCCGTCCATTTGTATCCATCCATACTATACGCAAGGTGCAATCCATCCTGTCCATTGTCTTTAAAATAGGAAAACAGGTAAACATTATTGCTGGTTTGAGAAAAACCAAACTGCCATATGATTATTGCTATTGATAATAAAATGATCTTTTTCATATTATTGTTGGCTTATTCAATTGGGAGACGTTATGTCCCGCGTCTGCCTATGGTAAATCCAATGCATGATCAGCTGGAAAATCCTGGCCACTCCATACTTTTACAGCCGTCCAGGGCATTGCAGGTGCAGCCCAAAATTCATCTGTGTCTGGCAAGCCCAATGGTAATAAAATACTTGAACAGAGATATAAACTGCCTGTATTAATGTATACATCCGCCAGTCCCGGCTGATTGCCATACAAACCTATTGCAAGCCATCCGTCTTTTGTAAAAGTAGCAGGTGATTCAAATGTTTTTTTAATAACGGCAGTTAAAGCAGAACGAACCTGCGCAGGTGGCAATGCTTCAGGCAATTGTTTTCTCAGCGCCATATCCGCCAGGTGGTGAAAGGCGCCACCGCGATATACAATTGACCGCCCTGTTACCGGGAAAGTTCCATCTGTATTGATCATTCTTTCCTGTATAACTGCATAGCGTTTATTTATTTTATCCAGTTTGGGTGCAAACCAATCGTATGATTTACCACCCGTTTTTACACAAGCAAGTATATTGGCCAGGAAGGGCTGAATTACATAACTGTTATAATAATCCCAATGGTACTGCTGTCCATCAGAAAATAAACCGTCACCCACATACCAGTGCTGTGCAAATTCACGGATGCCGTACTCAATTCTTAATGCATCATAAGGTATATTGTATTTACAAAAAAAAGCCTCTATCATTCCTGAAAATAAAATCCAGTTATTATACCCCGGTACAGTCTTGCGTGTAAGCATAAACGCAGTTACAACCTGTTTCTTTGTTCCCTCATCCATATGTTCCCATAACCATGGGCACCTTACCAAAGCCAGTGCAAGAAAAGACGCATCCACCAATGGCTGGGCACCGGTCCACGTTAAATAATCTTTTGCCACAGGATTAGTGGCATTGGCAATTGCTTTTAATGCCCATGCACGGTATTTATTTCTTAACAACACTTCTTCATTTGACCCGCCTTCCAAATTCAGCCACGACGAAATGCCCGTCATTAATCTACCGAAAGCCTCGAGGTAGGCGGCTTTTGTGCGCAGTTCTTTATTATCCACCCGTGCTGACAAAACAAGCGGCAACATTTCTTTTAATTTATCTTGTGCCAGGCTTGATAAAACAGGGCCAGCCAGTTTATCCAGGTAGTGTAACCACAATTTCCGATCTGATTTTTCAATACTGTTATTTGGTTGTGCACTACCCGTTGCAACTGTAACAAGCAACAAAAAAAGAAATACTACCGGCATCTTTTGCATAGTCCAATATTTTATACACTATTCAACCAGGCAATTGTTGCCAACATCAGAATTTATTATTGCCTGCACTTTTTGATTTGTACCGTTTCATTGCTTCAACAAAATAATAATCGGCATAAGTAAGTGGTACGTCCACTTCAGATTTTTGGGGAAGATGACCCACGCAATGTTCTATGAGGAAGCCGCCATTTGTACCTGCTGCTGCTTTGTACGTTGAAGAAGAAAGTGATTTGAGTATGGTCTCCGCTACCTTAAAGTATTCCTGGCTGGTTGCTTCATTGGTGTAACTACCTAACTCAAGCAAGGCAGAAGATGTAATTGATGCGGCTGATGCATCACGGAGCACATCAGGGATGCCAGTGGCATTAAAATCCCAATAAGGAACTTTATCTGCCGGTAAATTGGGATTCGTTAAAATAAAATGAGCAATACGATTTGCCTGCTCCAGGTATTTTTTATCTTTTGTTTCGCGGTACATAACAGTAAAGCCATACAAACCCCAGGCTTGTCCCCTTGCCCAGGCAGACTCATCAGCAAACCCCTGTGCAGTTTTCTTTTGCTTTACTGCACCGGTTTCAACATTATAATTAAGCACGTGATAGGAACTGAAATCAGGCCTGAAATGATTCAGCATGGTAGTATTTGCATGGGTAACCGCAATTTTATAAAAAGAAGAATCGCCGGTAACTTTTGTTGCCCAGAATAATAATTCCAGGTTCATCATGTTGTCAATAATTACCAGGAAATCATTTGGGTCATTGGAATTCCATGACTTTATACAACCAACCTTCGGATTAAAACGTGAGGATAATGATTTTGCACTGTTCAATAAAATTTCTTTGTACTCAGGTTTGGTTGCTATACGATTGGCATTCCCAAAGCTGCAGTACATCATAAAACCAAGGTCGTGCGTACCCTTATTAAACTGTTCCTTTTTTAGCAGTTCAAGCATGCGCAATGATTCTTTGTATAAAGCTTCGTCTTTGGTTTGTTCATAGAGGTAAAGCAACGTGCCGGGATAAAATCCACTGCACCACCAACCAGAATTACTAAAGCCATATTTGTTTTTTTCAGGATAATACGTTTTTGGAAACGAATCTGCAGGCAGGTTTTTCATCAATACTTTGTACTGTGCATCTGCATCTGTAATATTTTGCTGAATGGTTTGCAGGAGCGCCTTATCTGCTTTAAACGCTTTCTTTTGCTGGGCTGCAGCAGTGAAAATAAAAAAGAAGAACAGAAAATAACAAACTGCTGTTGCCTTAATTAATTTACTCATTATTTGCAAGTTTAAATCGTTTTATCCTGAAAGATAAAAAAAAATCGATTGTAAACCTGCCAGCTTTACCTGATCCAGGACGATTGTGTTACTGTTTGACTGTGGCATGATGGTTCATGCCTGATCCCGACAGGATATTTTTAGCAATTAGCTTACTTTACTTTTTTTACAGCTTACAAATATTAGTTTAACAGGTCCCAACAAACCGGATGGCCGTAATAAACTCTCCGATCCGGGATCATCAAACTTTATGATATTTGTCTTTGTCAGCCTTTTTGCTGCAGGCAGTTTACTGTCTCCAATAAGCCTGTTAGGCCAAAGGTTCACGACTTCAACTTCAAGCTGATTGTTCCCCGGCTTAATATAGTTAGTTATATCAAACTGAAAAGGGGCACTCCACTTAACAGGCATTTTTTGTCCATTAATAGTAATGGAAGACATCTCAAGTACATTTCCCAGATCAAGTATTGCTTTTGTCTCTGTAAGGTCTGCCGGATTTACAGAAAATGCTTTTTTATAAACTGCTTTTCCTGAATAATATTTAATGCCCTGGTCTTCAAAAAGTGTCCACGATTTAAGTGAGTCAACTTTAATGTGTGCCGGCCCGCCCCAACTGGTATCAAAGCTGATTTCCCATTTGCCAGTAAGTTCATGTGTGGCATTTGGACGGGCAAGACTGGTTTTACTGATTTTACCATCCGACCATGTAAGCACGTAATTTCCGGGTGCAAATAATGTTGTAGCGACAGTCCCTCCAGTTTTACTAACGTCAATGAATGACTGATCAAATCCTTTGAATGAATTTTCCGGAAAGAATAATTTTCCATCTTTTTCAATGTTTATGATATGAGGTGATTTACCAGCTTTTCTGAACACGATAAACTGTGATCCTTCCGGTTCCAGGTTCAGGGGAATAACTGTTTGACCATTTTCTTCCCTGTAAACCAGTATCTCTTTAATTTTTCCGGTCATAGGATCCCAAAGTTCCGGTACCATGCCAGTAACCCTGAATTTGCATTCAACCTGCTCATACCTGTCAGGCAACGTAGCCAGGTAACGAAATTCGAAATCGTTGATCCCTTTTCGCCCAAAACGGTTTACCACAAAATAAATATCCATTCCTTCGCCGGTCCGGTGCAAATAGTCAATACCTGTATTTTCCTGTGTGCTGGTAAACTCCAGATCAGGTTTCAATTTCATTTCTTCCAGTACGGTATTAACTTCTTTGCCAAAAATAACTTTCCCTTTTCCATAATTATTTTCTGTTATTTTCACGCCATCAACCGCTCCCCACATACGTGATGCGATATCATTTATTTCTTTATCACTTCCGGGGTAATCGGTTAAACTGGTTGCCTTTACCGGGCGTGGTGCAATAATTGTTAATCCGGCTTTAACAAGGGATTCAATTTTCCGCAATACATTAATATCAATGGCATTTTCGGATGGAAGCACCAATAAACGATAGCTCATTCCATCGGGGAAAACCACCTTATTATCTTTTACGGATAAGGTGCTTAACGCATCCTTTGAACATTTATCCCAATCATAACCAAATTTTAAATCTTTTACTTCTTCTTTCAAAAAAACAAAATCAGGAACATCATCGCCATAATAATAAAGTACGTCAGCAACAAACAATCCCTGCGAAAGCATATGTGTACACCTGTTCAGGTAACCGATAAAATCGCCTGCCTGCTTCCACCACGTAACATTAGGATTAAGATGCGTACCCGCAAAGTATTCATTACCGGGAAGGCCAAATTCTTTGGGTGACGAAGTAAACGTATGCCACACAATCCTGTTAACACCAGAACAAAAAACACGATCAATATTGCTTTTTAAATCTTTAGGCGCCCGCTCCCATTGCGGACCAATGGATGTAGGCCCTTCTGCAGCCACAAACCGTTTACCATTTGTATGTGCAACACTGGCACTTTGTTTTACCGCCAGTCTTTCAGCATCTTTTATTCTGTGCGTATTGGCCGTGGCCCAGAATTCTCCCTGCGGGAAATCACTGATGGCCATTACTTTCAATGCATCTACAGGCGCAGAATGCGGGCCACCTGATTCAGGATGAATACCCATTCCATGCGAATGCGCAAGATTACTAAACAGCTGGTAATGATACGCAGCGACACAATCTCCTATTGTTTTCCTGTAATCATGCAAAAACCTGTCTGACTGATCAACACTTTCTACCACCCTGCCGGCAAGTACCGGCAGATAAGGAAATATATCATACCCACGGAATTTTTTAAACTCATTGGCGAAATTGTTTGTCCATCCTACAGCCCCCATCTCCCAACTGTCTGTCTGAAGAAAATGTAAACTATTGCCTGCTGATTGCGCCGTAGTAATCAATGGAAGTATTACATCATCACTGAATTTTTTAAATGCATCCGGGTTTAAATGATCCAATGAAAGCCCTTCCCAGCCGTCACTGTTGGTTGATGTAACCGCACCGGTACATGTCCATCCATACCTGATAATGGTCCATTGCCCCGGCGGTGCATCCCAGGATAATACCCCGTCTTTGTATTTATCTGCCAGGTTAATGATATCTGCCGTTTTAATACCTTGAAGTTTATCCGCATCTGCGTACTCTTCTCTTAATTTATATAATGGATAGATTCCTTTGGAACCAAAATCCTGGTTAAATGATTTCAAGCTCCAGTTCATGATTGCTTTGTCTTTCAGCAGCACAGCAGTGTCTGATCTGAAAGCCTGTACAATAATATCCTGGTATAATAATTTTGTTTCTGGTTGAGGAAGGTTCACCTGTATTTTTTTTCCTCCATCAACTTTCGTTTCCGTATAAACGATTTTTTTTAATGCAAGCCCGGGTGTAATAGTAGGACCACCGGGATTCCACCCACTTTGCGTATTAACGCTTAGTTCAATGCCTATCCTTTGTGCTTCTTTTATTGCATGTTTATACAATTCCATCCAGGCAGGGCTCATAAAAACAGGGCCAGCAGTTGTTTTTTTAGCAACTGTATAATTTGAGCTTCCGGCATCAACAATGGAAGCACCTCCATAACCATTTGCTTTCATCTGCTCCAGATCACGTGTTATTGATTCTTTAGTGGCCATACTATTCAGCCACCACCAATAGCATCTTAGCCGTGTATCATCAGCAGGCTTTAAAAAACCTTTGAGCACCTTGCTATAATCAAGTGTATCCGATGTGTGTAATGAATAATTGAGCTTTTGTGCCGAAATATGAAAGTAGCAACAAAATATAATTATGACGAACGCCGGTTTTAACATACAGTCCGATTACAAGTTTGCAAAATTATTCAAGTAAGAAGAAAACAAAGGTCTATCTGTTCTCAATCCCTGTTGGATATCTCACTAATCAAATCACCCGGCCGGTGAGATACCGGCCGGAGCGTAAAATAAATCTATTATCTACCAACCGGGGTTTTGCGCCAGTTTCACATCTTTGTTTGCATCAATAACCAGTTGTGGAATTGGCCATAGATTATATTGAAATGTTAGTGTAGCCTGTGCTTCAGGCCAGAAAGCATATTTTTTTATACGATCAACAGCAATGGTTCCACCCATACGCAATAAAGTGTTCCACCGGCACTCTTCATAAACAAGCTCACGTGCACGTTCATCAAGTATGGTATTAAAATTATCATCCATATCAGCGGCTGTTACCAGGTAACTGCAATTAGCACGGCTGCGCAATAAATTAACGTCGGCAGCGGCACCTGCTTTATCACCACTCCGTTGTTTGGCTTCTGCACGCAGCAGAATAGTTTCCGGCAGGCGTATAAAATAATCGTCACGGAATAAATTGCTCAGGTTTTCACCATCTGCAATGCCGGTATATTTATCAGTGGCAATTTTGCAGGAGACAGGGTAATCGAGGCTTTGATCATCCTTTGTATCATACAGTACAGACCACGGCACCGGGATGCCGAAATAAGGAGAGGCTGCAACATTGCCTAAAAATATTCTGCGAAATACAATATCTGTATTCCTCATGTCATCACTGTAACTGCCGGTGTATATCCCGTCGCGGGTATAGAGTGTTGGCGTTACCTGCGAGATGCCACGTCCGCCAACATCTGCACCTGTTCCGCCCAGGTTGGCAGGCGATCCATTCCGGAAAACCGGCCCATAAATGCGTGAATAAGGAAGTTTTGATCTGGCATCTTCTGTTCTGTAGGCAGCATAATCAATCTGCATGGCCCATATACATTCTTTGTTACCATCCTGGTAGTTGACATTGTTTTCCTGGAACAGATCCCAGTAAACATTGCCCTGTGCTTCTGTTTTACGGGCACCAAAGCGTGCTTTCATTAAAGAATAAGTACCGCCGTCAATTACTTTGTTTCCGTATGCAACAGACTGTGCAAATGCTGCGGACGCACCTGCAGCATTACCATCGGCCGAAAGCTGTGTGCCCAATGCCAGGTACAGTTCACAAAGATTGTGCTGGTCCGCTCCTTTTACAAGACGGCCACCTGCTGCTGTTACATCCGGCAAATCTTTTTCAATAGCCAGCATTTCATCTATGGCATACTGGTAGGTTTCTGCACGGGTTGCCCTTTTGTAATCATAGCGGGCAACTTTTGCAATACCTGTTACAATGGGTACACCGCCAAAAAGCTCGGCAAGATTTCTATACGCAAACGCCCTGAAGAACCTTGCCTGTGCTATTGTATAAGCCTTATCGGCAGCAGAAGACCAGGAGATGTTGGGAAGATCTGCACTGGAAATAGCCAGGTTGGCCTTTGCAATGATTTTGTACCATGTACCGAATGCCTGGTAGAAATTATCGTTGTTGGCATTAATAAGACCGTAATTATTAAAGGTATTTGCCCTTCTGATACTGGGCACATCAAACATATCAGTACCATTGCCACGGAAAACAAAGGTCCAGTTCTGTTCTGTGGGATTTGCCCATATATCCCTTAGCTGAGAATAGATGGCTACCACGGCCTGATCAATCTGCGCTGAAGTTGAAAAAATATTATCGACCGTATAAAATGTTTCCGGTGTGGTTTGTAAAAATTTATCATCCACTTTTTTGCAGCTCCATGCATTCAGCAAGAGAACAAAAAAGAAAATGCTTTGTATATATTTAAATGTTTTCATTTCAATTTCGTTTAAAAGCTTAGAAACTAATGTTGGCACCCAATGAATAAGATGTTGCTACAGGAAAAGTATTTGATTGCACCGTAGTACCGGTTTCCGGATCACCCCCTGTCCATTTTGTAAACGTTGCAAGATTTCTGCCGGCTACAAAGACCCTTACGCCATTGATATGGTTCTTCGTCATCCAGTTCGAATTAATTGAATAGGAAAGCGAAAGATCTTGTATGCGTACAAATCCCTGTGATTGCAGCCCCTGGAAACGGCTGTCGCCGGAAAAATAAGCAGATGGGTAAACATTGCTTGCATTGGTTGTTGTCCAGTAAGGTTTGGAAATGGTATTGTCATTGAAACGGCCGGTACCGGAAGTCATATAAGCAGAAGTATTACTCCGCTGGTAATAATCATTTCCGCCAAATACACCAGCCACCATCAGGTACAGTTCAAAGTTTTTGTAACGGACTGTATTGCCGAGGCTCAAACGAAAATTTTCTTTATTGTATCCCAGAATAGTTCTGTCGTTTGCATCAATTTTACCATCTTTATTTAAATCTGTGTATTTGGGTGCGCCCGGAGCAGCTCCTGTCATTGTAATGTATGCTGCATCGCCTGTTTGAACAATTCCATCTTGTTTATACCCATAGATAGCACTGAGTGATTTACCAATAAAAAAGTTATTGGCAATATCATCATCTTCTTTTCCATCGCCATTCTTATCTTCCCGGTAGAGGTGTGCAAGTGTATTTTTATTCTTCCAGTAAGTAACGGTTGATGACCAGTTCAGGTTTTTCTGCTGAATGTTTACCGTTCTTACCGTCACTTCAACACCTTTATTATCTACTTCCCCCAGCGATGACAGTTGCGTACTGAAACCCGTCATAATCGGAATGGTACGGACAAATATCTGGTCAGTGGTTTTGGAAGAATAATAATCTACATCAACAAAAAGGCGGTTTGTCAACCAGGCTGACTCAAACCCGATATTGATAGCAGTGGTTTTTTCCCAGCCAAGACTGGAATTGCCCAATGTGTTTTGCACCAGTCCATAGTTAATAGTGCCCTGTGCATTTGAAAATTCATACCGCGCATCCCCGGCGGCACTGTTCAGCACCTGCGATAAAGTGGCATAAGGACTTAAACCCTGGTTGCCATTCTGCCCCCAGGAGAATTTAAGTTTTAAATTATTCAATGGTTTAAAATCTTTCAGAAACGATTCGCTTGATATCTTCCATGCTGCACCTGCTGCAGCAAAATTTGCATATCTTTTGTCGGCTCCAAAAACAGAAGCTCCGTCACGCCGGAAAGATCCGGTTACATAATATTTATCGTTGTATGAATAATTAAGGCGGGCAAGGTAACCAACATTGGACCGTTCTGTATTGTTAAGAATTATTTTCTGCGTGGTAGCTTTTGACAATCCGTTAATGCCAAGTGTTGTATTACCATTGGAAGCAAAATTACTGCCTGTTGCATTCGCCGTATCAGATTTCAGGTGATCCCTGGTAGCAACACCTGTTACATTGATCCTGTGTTTGCCAAAGCTCTTATCGTATGTAAGGATGTTGTCAAAAACATACGTATTGGTATTGGTGTTATTCAGGTTGCCATTGGCATTTGCCAATAAACCCTGAATACTGGCCGGATCATATCTTCCTGCTATACCCGCGCCCTCTTTAATATAGAAATTCTCGTACGTAAAATTACCGCTCTGGCGTTTTTCAAAATTCGACAACAGGTTTGCACGATAGCTAAGTCCTTTAATCCATGGAATGCTGACAACTGCGTAGGTATTTAACCGGAAGTTATTGTAAACATCGGTATTTTTAACAGTACCGTCGTTAACACCCCACAAAGGGCTGATCAGTGATTG
Organism: Chitinophagaceae bacterium; assembly: GCA_039915085.1. GTDB lineage: Bacteria > Bacteroidota > Bacteroidia > Chitinophagales > Chitinophagaceae > JACMLD01. Next base: position 7,152 of record JBDSOC010000013.1, on the reverse strand, counting down.
TGTATATGGATACTTTTCCAGGTTTCCAAGTGAATCGCGGTAAACAACGCCATAAGGAGACATTAATTCAGCTGAACCAACATTTGCCGCATTGCCGGAATAATCTCTTCTTGAATAAGCGGCATCCATTCCCAGTTCAAACCACGATGTAACTTTGGTATTAATTTTACCCAGTACAGAAATGTGTTTGTATTTGTCACCCACAACAATTCCTTTATTGGCATCATACGAAGAGGACAAATAATAATTTATATTCTGCGCGGCACCTGATATTGCTACCTGGTAGTTTTGTGTAACACCGGTTTGTATTACTTTATCAAGCCATACTGTTTCTTTGCCTGCATTATAATTTGCCAGTTCGCCCGCCTGTAACCAATTGGTGCTGCCCGGTACATAACGGTTGCGATCGTTTACAACCGTTAACCATTCAGGGCCTTTCATCAATACAGGTCTGTTCTGCCATTTTTGAATACCGGCTTCTGTTCTGAAAGAAATAACCGGCTTTCCCGTTTTTCCTTTTTTTGTGGTGATGGCAATAATGCCATTGGCAGATCTTGAACCATAAGCGGCTGCAGAAACAGCATCTTTTAAAACATCATAGCCCGCAATATCGTTTGGATTAATATCGCTGACAGATCCCAGGTAGATAACACCATCCAGCAAAATAAGCGGATCGTTTGAACCGCTTATAGAACGTTGTCCGCGTATTTGTACAGATGGTTGTCCGCCGGCGGAGTTAACAGCGCCTACACTTAAGCCGGGCACATTGCCTTTAAGTGCTTCAAGCGCGTTGAGGTTGGGCAGCAGCGCAAGCGGCGAATTCTCCATTTTAACGGATGAAACAGCACCAGTAAAATCCTTTCTTTTTGTAGTACCATAACCTATTACCACCACCTCATTCAAATCTTTGTTCTCTTCTTTTAACTGAATGGTTATGCTGGTGCGCCCATCTGCTTTTATTTCCTGTGTTATAAATCCAACGTAGCTGATAACAAGGAAAGCGTCTGAGTTTAATACATTCAGTGAGAAAGTACCGTCTTCTTTTGAAACGGTACCATTGCTGGTTCCCTTTTCAATGATGCTTACATTGGCAATAGGCTGACTGGCTGCGTTTAAAATCCTGCCTGTAATTACCACAAACGGCGCAACGTTTTCATTTCCTTTTGCAGATACCACAATCAGGTTGCTGCCGATTATTTTAAATGCCAGCATGGTGTTTTCCAGCAATTTTTTCATGGCCTCGGCTACCGGTTGGTCTGTAATGCTGACGCTGATTCGCTGATCGGCAGGCAATACATTGTCATTATAAAGAAAGCGGAAAGAAGTTTGCTTTTCAATTGTTTTAAATGCCTTTTTTAAAGAAGCGTTTTCAAGCTTAAGGGTAATATTCTCTTGTGCAAGTCCGTTATTGGCAAAGGATTGCATGGAAAATACGCAAATAAGCAGGACAATCATTTTCATTATCAGCAAGCATTTAATTACTGAAGTAGCCGCGCAGTTATGCGCCCTACATCCAATTTTTTTCATAACTTAGTTTTGAAATGTTAAAGGAAGAAAAGGCCTCCTCCCGGAGACTTTTTTAATTTCTGAATTTAGCCAACGGGGAATGGTGCAAACATTCTCCGTTTTTTTATGAGAAGGTCAAGTAACTTTTTTCATACGCAGTTTTTAGGTTATCAATCGTTTTATAAAACAAGCTGTTTATTCTATATTTTACCAGATAGTAACTACTCCATCTTTAAGCTGGTATTGAAAATGTGCTGAGAACTGCAGCCCTTCCAGTACTTCATCCAGTGTCTTATTCTCAAAAGTGACCGTATAGGTACCAGCGCTTAAACTTTTATTTTTTACAATTATTTCTACATTATACCAGCGTTCAATTTCAGCAATCATGTTGTCAAAAGGTGTTTCGTCAAATGCCAGTTTATTTTTAACCCACATGGTTTCATACACTTCCTGGTCCTTTTTATCAAGATGTACATTGCCTACTGTCATGGCTTCCCGGGTGGTATTTTTTTTGGTGCCGTCGTCTGAGCTGGTATTTATTACAGCACTGGCGTTATCTATCACTACTTTTTCATTTGGTTTCAGTATTACTTTTTTATCGGGCTGCGCATTCAGGGTTACCTCAACAGAACCGCGTATCAATGCGGTTTCAGTTGTTTTATCTGCCGGATAAGAACGTACATTAAAAGCAGTTCCCAATACTTTTATCTGCACTGTGGTTGTATGAATAATAAATGGTCTTGATTTATCTTTTACCACATCAAAGTAAGCTTCGCCACTAAGACTTACTTCGCGGTATTTACCGCTGAAATCACCTTTATACTCAAGCTTACTGTCTGCATTTAACCACACCTGTGTGCCATCAGGCAATTCAATTTTAGATTTAGAACCTGGTTTTGTACTGATGGTATTACCCGCCACTTTGGGTAAAATGGTATTATTTTTCAGATCATTGGTGTTAGTCAGCAGAAAATAAAGAATGAGCGAGGCAGCAATACTTCCGCTAACCCATAACCAACGGTGAAAAGACCGCAGTTGCTTATTACCGCCTGCAGGATTTTCTACAGTATCTTCATCGAACTGCAGCACCGGTGTACTTAGGTAATTACTCAGACGCTGCAGGTGCTTATCAAAACTCATAGCTTTATGTGTGTGTGCAGCCTGTTCATTCCGGGCCTTCCAGATATCGTGTAACACCGCAACTCTTTCCGCTGCCTGGGCATCTTGCTGTATCAGCACATCTAATTCTTCTAATTCTGCCGGTGTAGCTTCTCCCGAAAGTTGCAAGCTCACCAGCAGCCAGAGTTTTTCTTCTGTCATAAAATAACTGTTACTAAAGACAATGAGATTAAAAAGAAAGTACCAAGAGGAAGTCAAATAAATTGAAATTATTTTTTAGTCTTTTTTTCAGGAAGCAGAGCGCCTGCTTATCTGTCCCATTTTTGCATGAATGGAGGGCGGAATAAATGCTGCAATTTTCCTGGTAGCAATAAAAACCTGGTTACGTACAGTGAGGATAGAAATATTCAGGATTTCAGCGGTCTCTTTATAGGACATCCCGTCTTCCTTTACCAGTTGAAAAATAATCCGGCATTGTGGCGGGAGCGCCCTGATACATAGCTGTATTTTCCTGATTGTATCGGCAGCAACACATAAATCTTCTGGGTTCCCCAGGCCTACACAGGGTTCAAAATCCATTTCATCCAGGCGGATAACAGGATTTTTAAAATTCCTGGCGATATAATTAAGGCAAAAATTTTTGGCAATGGTATATAAATACACTTTCAGGTTATCAATGTCAGGAAGCTTGTTTCTTATTTGCCATAGTTTTATAAAAACATCGGACACGATTTCTTCTGCTGCTTCATGCGATTTTACAAATGAAAAACAGAAATTTTTCAATTGTGGGGATAAAAACCCATACAGGGTTTCATAGGCTTTCATATCCTCATACAGACTGATCTTCTGCTGCAGTATTTTTATATCGTTGTTAGTAGTGGTCAAATTTGTAGTTAGTTCCTGGCAATAAAAATAATAAACCCGGTATTCATTATAACAAACAATATTTATGTTAAAATCGCTGCATTTTCAGGGTTTGATTCAGGACTTTTTTATTCTCTTACGCGCATTATAAAAATAATTCATCTTTAAATGCGCCTTCATTGCTGCCGATACATTTTTTACACTTCTATTACAAATTAATGCCAGTGTTCCGGGGCATGTTTCCTTTATAAGCCAGTATAAAAAAATTAAATTTTTACTGCCTGTCTTGCCAGTAATTTCCATTCCTTACTTTGTTTCACCCATACCAGAAGGATGGCAATTTTTACTACGCCCGGTTTACCACCGTCATTGTTGGTTCCATTTAATACATGACGTACAATAGCTGTATTTCCTACTACTTTAATTGTTTGTTCCGATAATTCTATGGTAATAAAATCTGATGCGCCACTAACCAGTGCATCTACAAATGCTGCCTGATCCTGCACCTTACCGGTTGAATGGCCATAACTTAATTCAGGAGTTGTTAATTTCTCCAGTGTTGCTTTATCGGGATCTATCATTGCCTTGCGGAGATTATCTACAGCAGCCGCTACTGCCTTCTCATCATTTGTTTGCGCGTGTATCGTATTACAAATAATGGTTGCTGCCAATAAAAGAAAAAGGAATTGTTTCATAATTAAATATTTACCGGTTTAATAAATTATTGTACAAATATAACCGGGGTTAAGCTAACCGGCCCTATTAAACCTGCGGCTTTCGGTTCCCATTTGGCAGCAGTGAACAAACCATCAGCGCCCCGGTTCTTTGCCAACCTTGCCGGAAAGTTCGTATTGTAAAACTTTTTCCAAACCACGCCGCGTTTGTCCAAATCTGCAATACGGTTGGCCATTCCATTGGTTACAATTACCTGCAACTGGTTATCGTTTTTAAACCGGGCAGATGGAATAGTTATTTTATAGGAAGGACCTATTAAAACGCCCAGCTTCAACCCGTTTAATATTACTTCCGCACTTTCCGCTGCTTCACCAAGATCCAATTGCCATGCCGGTGCACTGCCAGATGGTTTTCTGAATTGAATACTATATTGAGCAGTGCCAGAGAATTTTTTTACATCATCGTTTGGCAGATCCGTCCATGAACCCAGGGATTTAACAGTTGCAGGAGATGGCAATACAGGACCACCGCTAATGAAATTAACCTTCCAGGTGCCTGTAATAGTTTGCGCCGCTCCATTTGCAGCCGTATAGGGAAAAAGATTTCCACTGATTTTAGTGCCGGAAGTTTGCACGATTATACTCTCTCCCGCCTGTAAATCAAGATGGATTGATATACTGCCCTTCGTTGCATTTTTAATTTTCGCAAGGCCTTTCCGTTCCTGCATAGCATCAAACAATACTGCACTGGCAGCAGTAGTTTGCAGTACCACATCGCCCGAAAAAGGGTTATTGCCGGCATTGGATATAAAATAATAATTACCTTTTGCATATTGTCTGCGCACGTATTGCAGGTCATTATCAACCATTGTTTCCCTTCTTATTTTAGCGGCAACTAACAAAGCCTGCAAATCATCACCCATCAAAAATTGTCCTTTGCCATTTATGGCTTTTTTAATACCAGCATCATCAATAAAATGCAGGCTGGCTATTAACTGATTAAACAATAATTGTTTTTCATCCAGGTTAGCCAGTCCCGGTACACCCACGGGCATATTTTTGTATATAATAATGGTTGCACCCTCATTTGCCAGATGGGCTAATTTATTCATTGTTTCAAGTGGCAGGTATCTCGTATCCGCCAGCAGAATGGTTTGATAGTTTACTCCTCCTGTCTGCAATAATTTATTTGCTGTTTTTATATCCAGTATCTGCTTATCGGAAATAAGATCAAATGCGTATCCTTTCTGAAGGAGGTATTCTGCACCACTTTTAAAAATAGTCTTTTCAAAACCCTTCATGCCGTCAAAATGATGCAGCATTTCATTGCCTGGTTCTGATATTTTATCACTGAATGGAAAATAAAGCAGCACATCATTATCAGGTTTACCATTTTGCAGAAACGACTGGCACCTTGCTATATAATTATTAAGTGCCGGAAAATCCTTCCAGAAAGAATTGGCTGGTGTAAAATGTACTGCGGCATAAAATAACCAGCCCGGCCATGCTTCTTTTTGCGGGGAATAATTGGTCCCGTGATAAAAAATATGATTAACCCCACCCACAAAATATTTATCAATGGCAAGTTTTACATCACCCAATGAGGATTGAAAATGTTCATCGAGCCAGGTAGCAGATTCTGATGATGCGAGTGGCTTGCCCATAACATGCGCTGTTGACGTAGCAAATTTAAACCGCAGGATATCTGTGCCTTCTGTTTCGGGTATGTCAATTGCTCCGTACAAATCTAAAATATTAGCGGGTGAACCATGGCTCTGGTTACGGATTATTTTTCCTTTTGCTTTCGCCCATTCGTGCCAGGGAGTGGTAAATTTTTCCAGTAGTAATTCTGAAATGGTTTGCCGGTAATCAAACAGCACCCGGCTGTTTTTTTCTGTACCGTTTTTCTGATAAAGGGCAGGCAATTCATTTTTTAGATCATAGCCGCGGCGCTGTTTAAATTGCTGTAAAAAATCAGGTGTCCAGTTACTCTGACCACGCGCATCATCTACCTCGTAAGAATCATTAAAAAACGAACGGAGGTAACTAATATCCTTGCCTTCAAATGCTTTGTCAAAAACCGACAGGTAATTTTTTAATGCGGGTGCCGAAAAATGATCAATGGCATCACCTTCACCTCCCGGTGCTGCACGTTCAACCATTTTACCGTGCCATCCCTGGAACAACGCATACAATGCCCAGTTTGCATCAGCCGGGGCAGTCCAGTTCAATTTCCCCGCGGTATCAACTTTATCTGTCAAATCAATTGCACTGCCTTTATCAGGATAGGCCATTAAAAGATATAAAGGCAATTTTTTTTCAAAACGTACCTGGTCGAAAGCGTATAGCTGCAGGTTCTTATTAGTAGCAATGGGGTATGACAAAGTCTTTATATCGGGCGTGATGCCGCTTTCTGTTCTTATCAGTGGTTGTTGTGTAAACTGTATAAGCGGCTGTAATTGCTCTCCTGCTTTTAAAGAATAAGTAACCAGGTTAATATTTTTACACGCGTCTTCCGGAGTAACCATGGGACCGCCAAACGGCCACCCTGTTCCGGTGGCCATATCAACACCCATGCCTAACCGCTTTGCTTCCTGCAGGGTAAATTGCAGCATATCGGTCCACTTGGGCGAGAGATAATTTATGAACTGTGCTTCATACCCTTTAACACCATAAATGGGCGTAATTTCCAATCCGCCCAAACCTGCCTGCTGGTATTCTTTCATTGCAATAGCGAGGTCTGTTTTGTTTACTGCACTTCCCTGCCACCACCACCGGGTCCAGGGTTTGGCAGTTTGCGTAATGACCGGCCATTGTATTTGAGCTTGCGCAGAAATAATACCTATAAAAAAGAAGCAAAGCAGTATATTTTTTTTCATGAAGTATTTTGAAACGTTAAAAGCCAAAATGCAAAAGTCAAAAATCCATAGCGCAGTTGCCAAAAAAATTTAATCCCGGCTTTTTAATTTCTCTTTATCTCCACTGCATA
>JBDSOC010000010.1:0-12438 GCA_039915085.1 Chitinophagaceae bacterium | reverse complement strand
GGATTGCATTTGGCATTTGGTATAGTAGCTGCCGCAACATTTGTAATAATGGACAGGTTTTCCATTGTTTTTTCCAGTAAAGGGCAGCTGCATCCAATGCTTGCCGCCTGGTTGCCCAATATTATCTTTATGGTAATTACTTTTTTTGTTTACCGGAAAGCACCGAAGTAGTAATTGCTGATTGCAGTATTTTGTGACGAACGCTTTTGAATTTTACATTTGAATTTTGAATTTCCCAACAACACTGCGTTATTATATTATAGCCGGAGAGGCCTCCGGAGATTTGCATGGCAGCAATCTTATTAAAGAAATACGAAAACTGGACACACAGGCGGATATCCGTTGCTGGGGTGGAGACATGATGCAGCAGGCTGGCGCTACACTGGTAAAGCATTACCGGGAACTGGCTTTTATGGGTTTTATTGAGGTGGTAAAAAACCTGCCTGCCATAATAAAGAATTTAAAATTTTGTAAAGATGACATCCTTACCTATGAACCTGGTGTACTGGTGCTGATCGATTACCCGGGATTTAACCTGCGCATAGCTGAGTGGGCAAAACACAAAGGATTTAAAATTGCTTATTATATTTCTCCGCAGGTATGGGCATGGAAAGAAAACAGGGTGAAGAAAATAAAAAATACGGTAGATAAAATGCTGGTGATATTGCCCTTTGAAAAAGAATTCTATAAAAAATGGAACTATGCAGTTGAGTATGTAGGGCACCCCCTGATTGAAGTTATTGAAAAAGAAAAATTACAGGCACCTGCGCAATCGTTCTCTGACAAACCTATTATTGCTTTATTACCAGGCAGCCGCCAGCAGGAAATAATAAAGAAATTGCCTGTTATGCTGGAAGTAATTAAATATTTTCCCGGCTATCATTTTATTGTTGCCAAGGCGCCGGGTTTGGATCCGGGTTTTTATGATTCTTTGTTACAGCCATACAGTAATGTTTCCTATGTAAGCGGTGAGACATACGCGTTATTGAAACAGTCGGAAGCAGCACTGGTAACAAGCGGCACAGCTACTTTAGAAACCGCCTTGTTTGGCGTACCGGAATGTGTTTGTTACAAGAGCAGCAATATTTCTTACCAGATAGGAAAGCGTGTCATCAAAGTAAAATACATTTCGCTGGTAAATCTTATCATGGATAAACCAATTGTAAAGGAACTGATACAGGATGAACTGACACCGGAAAACTTACAAAAGGAACTGAATGATTTACTGAACAATCCAGTGCGGATAGCCCGGTTACAGGAGGATTACAGGCAGTTGAAACAAAAGCTCAGTGAAGGTGGCCCGGCCTCCGCCAATGCAGCCAGGAGTATTGTGGAACTTGCCAGGGGTTAATGTCTTTTAAAAAAAAGCGTTTTTATTATAATAACAATCAACGCAATTAAAAACATAAATAAGCTGATCCGGTTAACGCCATTCATAAACCGGATACCGCTGCCGCGGGGCGCATTGGGATCTCTCTTTTTTAGATACAGGTATTCTGCTATTTTTTGCCCGATGCCCATAATATAATTTTAGTGACTGCTGTAAATATAATCCAACAACCAGGCACGGAAAAAGTTCTTTTAATTGGCATGGGCGCTATATCAAAATCTTCTATATTTGCAATCCGTAAAAGGGGGGTTAGCTCTCCCGAAGGTTCGGAAGGCCAGAGCGTTTTTGCAAGTAAGAAGTAAGGTGGTAGTTCAGAAATAAAAGGGGGGTTAGCTCAGTTGGCTAGAGCGCTTGCATGGCATGCAAGAGGTCGTCGGTTCGACCCCGATACTCTCCACCTGGTTACCAAGTCTTTAACAATAACATGTTAAAGACTTTTTTGCTTTAAGGGAATGCAGTTTATTCTGATTTGAAAATAATCTTATCTGAAATATTATCCTTTATATGTTGCAACAGGGCGTAAATAAAACAGGCAATGCCGAACATCTCCATCGTTTCTTCTATATGATATTCCAGCACATAAGGCCATCCCAGCCCATTACCGTGGATAGAAATATATTCACCCCCTACCGCATCACCCCCCACTGCACCAATGATGTAGATAGTTCCTGCTATAAGAAACCGCTTCCTTGAAATGGCAGGTAAACCAGCCACGAACTTCAACAAAATAATGCCCAGTATTAGCAAAATAATTACAGCAGGTATGATCCAGGAGAAATGGAGAAAACCAGTAGTATGAAAATTTTGCCGGAGGAACCTGTCTACCCTTTCATGAATAGATTCGAGTTCATCGGCTGCGATATAAAAAAACAGGAAAGCCATTAACCACCAGGATTTGGCTGAACGAAGCTTTTTGCCTGAAGCATGCAGGGCAATGATAACCAGTAAAACCGCGGCTACCACAAGCTGGGCAAATGAATAAAGGGAAGGGATATTGTGTTCTTTGTCGAGATTAAAAATTAAATCAAGTGTGGCGATGCCATTTGTTTTGTAATAATGGTACAATAATTTGATTGCTGCCGCGCATATCACCAATGCAGCTATAAAAATGCACAGCGTTTTAAATATTTTACGCGGGTTATACAATACTTTCATAAGGCGTTTTAAACCGGGTTACAAATTGGCAGGAATTGTAGAAAATCGCCTGGCAGGAATAACAATATTTATACAACGCTAATACAGGTAATTTCATTGTATTGGAAGGTTTAGAATCAATTGGCTCATAGAACGCTCATCCAACCAATCATATTTTTTGTTTCCCCGCAGGGGCACCGCAGCAAGCGTTTTTCTTTTCAGCAGTCTGTGCAGAACCCGGCGGTTCATTACTGTGTCAAATCTATATCTTTTAATGCCATAAACGGCCACCATTGATAGTTTCACTTTTTTGTTTCACCCTTCACCAAAACAGTGCAGCAGCAACAAAAATGCCAGCCATCAAAATTCCATCCCATCCTTTATCTTATGGTCAGATAAAATATACTTTATATCTTGCTATTGGCTTTTTTGTTCCAGGAAAAACAACCGCACTAACCTTTCTAATCATTAACATTCAACAGGATGACCATTATTCACAATAAGGACATAGCAACAAAACAAAAAGCCCTTGCTGTTAACCTCGATCCTAAAATTTATGGCTCCTTCGCCGAAATTGGTGCGGGACAGGATGTGGCGGCTAACTTTTTTAAAGCTGGAGCATCATCGGGTACCATCGCCAAAACCATGTCAGCTTATGATATGACCTTTTCTGATGCTATTTATGGTGTGCAGCAAAAAAAACGTTATGTAAGCGAAGAAAGGTTAATGTCGATGCTTGATCATGAGTATAACCTTTTGATAGAACGCCTGGCCGCACAGCGGGGTAATTTCACCACTTTTTTTGCATTTTCCGATACTGTATCCGCACTTAATTACAATAAAACAAATAATGGGCACGGTTGGATGGGCGTGCGTTTTCAACTGGAGCCAAACGGGCCTTACAACGACGTAGTGCTGCATGTTAAACTGCTGGATAATAATAGCAACCGCCAGCAGCATGCAACCGGTGTTTTAGGAGTGAATCTTTTATATGCCTGCTTTTATTACCATGAAATTCCACTGGTGTTCCTGCTATCGTTAATGGACAACCTGGAAAAAGACCGGATTCAAATAGACATGATCCGTTTTGAAGGACCTGATTTTGCAAAAGTAGATAACCGGCTGATGAGTTTGCACCTGGTAAGATATGGTTTTTCAGATGCAGCACTTTTTGGTCCGGATGGCAAAAACAGGCAACCCTCAGAGGTGCTGTATAAAAAACATATTGTAGTGCTGCGTGGTCGTTTTCGTCCGCTGATTAATGTACACCTGGATATGCTGCACACAGGTGTAAAACAGTTTATGGATGAACCTGATGTAGACAAAACAAATGTGGTAGTGATTGCCGAACTTACCCTGCAATCTTTAAAAGAAAGGAACGCTTCCGAAACTGCTGAAATAGATGAAAAAGATTTTCTGGACCGGGTGGATATTCTTTGTTCGCTCGGCCAAACGGTGCTGATCTCTAATTTTCACCGTTATTATAAATTGGTAGCATATCTGTCAACCATTACCAAATTAAAAATAGGGGTTGTGCTGGGTTATCCCAACCTGGAATATATCTTTTCGGAAGAGCAGTACCAGGATCTTCCAGGCGGCATCCTGGAAGCTTTTGCTACATTGTTCAGCAGGAAAGTCAAACTATTTATTTACCCAACCTTGCGTGAAGGTATTATCTGGAATTGTATTAAATTTTCGCCGCCGCCACAGCTGATTGATTTGTTCCGTTACCTGATAGCCAATAATAAAATAGAAGACATACTGCATTATGATGAAAGCAACCTGCATGTGGAAACCGACACCGTGCTTCAACTCATTAAACACGATGCAGAAGGATGGGAACAGCATGTGCCCGCCGAAGTGGCCACTATGATAAAAGAAAGGCACCTTTTTGGGTATTCTCATGAACCAGGCATTACGAAACAACCGCAATAAATCAGTTTTTTAGAAGGCGGTTATACAGCAAAGATCCGGGCAAGATGCGGGTTGCATCCATAACCTTTTAATACAACTGTGACGCTCCGGGTTATAGCGTTGAATTACCTGCAAATTTCAGTATTGAAGCAACGATAGGCGCAAAGGATTCATTATATTACGTGTATAAAAATTACATAAGGATTACTCATTCTATCTCATTGATATAAAAAATCACTATTGTCCGGGTAAAGATGTCAGGTTCAATGAAACTGTTTATAATTAAGGGTTCTGGCCCCTCACCTTCGGAGAGAGGTTGAATTATTTAGACGGACAACAAAGATAAAAAATGAAAATACTTCTTACTGCAGCAGCATTGTTGCTGGTGAACTTTGTTTCATCACAATCCCTGAAATTATGGTACAATAAACCTGCCGTTAAATGGACGGAAGCCTTACCCATTGGCAACGGGCGCATAGGCGCTATGGTATTTGGCGGCCAGGCACAGGACAGGATACAATTTAATGAAGAAACATTGTGGACAGGGGAACCCCGGAATTATAACCGTGAAGGTGCTTATCATTACCTGGATAGCATAAGGCAATTGTTATTTGATGGAAAACAAAAAGAAGCAGATGCCCTGGCAGAAAAAGAATTTATGGGATTGAAAAGTACGGATGGACAGTACCAGGCCGACTACCAGCCCTTTGGCGATGTATGGTTGAAATTAAAAGATTCAATACATGTTGTTAATTATAAAAGAGAACTGGATATCTCCAATGCTGTAGCCGCCACTTCTTACTCAATCAATGGGACTGATTATAAAAGAGAATACTTTGTTAGTCAGCCGCAGCAGGTAATGGTGGTTCATTTATCCGCCAGTAAAAAGGGAAGTATATCTTTTGAAACATCATTGAGCAGCCCGCATACAGGTGCAGCAATAAGAAAAATAAATGATTCAACCATAGCACTGTCTGTAAAAGTGAAAAATGGCGTATTGCGCGGGGAGAGTTACCTGATGGTAAAAACTTTGCATGGCAAGTGTGCAGTTAAAGATGGCAAAATTAATATTACTAACGCTGATGAGGCAACGCTTTATCTGAATGCTGCTACCAGTTATAAAAATTATACAGATGTATCTGCTGATCCCGTAATGCTTTGTGCAAACACAATAAGAAACATAGCTGCTGCAAATTATGCGCAGATCAAAGCCGCACATATAAAAGAATACCGGCATTACTTTGATACGTTTTCCATCAATGTAGGAAAAAATGACAATGAAAAATTACCTACTGATGAACGCATAGAAAAATTTGCCGGTTCCGGAGATCCATCTTTTGTGTCTTTATACCTGCAGTACGGAAGGTATTTACTGATTTCATCATCAGGGCCGGGTACAAGGCCCGCTAACCTGCAGGGCATCTGGAACGACTTACTTACACCGCCCTGGGGCAGCAAGTATACCACTAATATTAATGCAGAAATGAATTACTGGCCGGCTGAATTGCTGAACATGTCGCCGATGCATGAACCCCTGTTTAAAATGATTGAAGAACTTGCCGTAACAGGTAAACAGACAGCCAGAGCCTATTACAATGCACCTGGCTGGGTACTGCACCACAATACAGATCTATGGCGCGGTACGGCACCCATTAATGCAGCTAATCATGGCATATGGGTGAGTGGCGGGGCATGGTTCTGCCATCATTTATGGGAACATTATCTTTTTACACAGGATAAAATATTTTTGCGCAACAGAGCTTACCCAATAATGAAAGAGGCCGCTTTATTTTTTAATTCATACCTGGTAAAAGATCCGGTGACGGGTTATCTTATCAGTGCGCCATCCAATTCACCGGAACAGGGCGGACTGGTAACTGGCCCAACAATGGATCATGAGATTATCCGTGATTTATTTAAGAATACAATTGCCGCAGGTGAATTGCTGGAAACGGATCAGCCGTTTCTTGATACGCTGCAGGAAAAATATAAAAAAATTGCACCCAATAAGATTGGCCGGTACGGTCAATTGCAGGAATGGATGCAGGATGTGGATGATACCAGTAATAAGCACCGTCATGTTTCACATTTATGGGCGCAGTTTCCGGGCAATGAAATTAACTGGGATGAAACGCCGGAGCTGATGAAAGCCGCAAGACAGTCTTTAATATACCGTGGTGATGCCGCTACCGGTTGGAGCCTTGGCTGGAAAATAAATTTATGGGCCCGCTTTAAAGATGGAGATCATACCTATAAATTGATCCAAATGCTGATGAGCCCTGCCAACACCGGTGCAGGCAGTTATCCCAATTTATTTGATGCACATCCGCCGTTCCAGATAGATGGTAATTTTGGTGGTGCCGCCGGCATTGGTGAAATGTTATTGCAAAGCCATACAAAATATATTGATCTTTTACCTGCTTTGCCATCGGCCTTACCCAAAGGAGAAGTAAAAGGTATTTGTGCAAGAGGCGGTTTTGTAATGAATATAAAATGGAGTGATGCAAAATTGCAGCGGGTTGAAATTTTATCCAACGCCGGGCAAACTGCTTTGTTAAGGTATGCAGGCAAAGAGTTAAAATTAGCTACAAAAAAAGGAAGTAAATATGTGCTGGATGCCAATCTTCAATTGATAAAATGATCAAACACTTTATAGTTGGAATTTTTTTGTTTTTTCTTCCCTGCAGGAAGCGTTGGGGCAGTTCATACATAAACTTTTATACAATGAACCGGTTGTACATAATTTGCCTGTTGATATTTTTTAATGTTGCACTGGTTGCGCAAAAATTGATTGTCACCAATCTTCGTTGTGAATACAGGGAAAACCCACTTGGCGTAGATGCAGCAAGGCCCGGGTTTAGCTGGGAACTGCAATCCGACCGGCAAAATATTTTGCAAACTGCCTACAGAATTATCGTTGCTGATGATTCATCCCTGCTGCAGAAAAACGGCGGTAACATTTGGGATTCAAAAAAAATAATGTCCGGTACTTCTATACAAGTACCGTATAATGGTCCGCCATTGCAGTCAGCAAAAATATATTTCTGGAAAGTAATAGTTTGGGATAATAATGGAAATACAAGCAACCGGAGTATTACTGCTTACTGGCAAATGGGTTTGCTAACCACTGCTGACTGGAAAAGCGCCAGCTGGATTGGTTATGACGCGTTGCCTGATTCAAATAAAATAATTCCTTATGCACATGGCGATGGGAAAAAAGAATGGGGTACCCGCAGGGATATTTTACCATTGATAAGAAAAAATTTTTCCGTTGCAAAACCTGTAAAAAAAGCGACCGCCTTTATCAGCGGACTGGGGCATTTCGACATGAGTATAAATGGCGAAAAAACCGGTGATCATTTTTTAGATCCGGGATGGACACAATACAGCAAGCATGCCTTGTATGTAACCTTTGATATTACCAACCAGTTGCAGCAGGGCAATAATACAATGGGTGTTATGCTGGGCAACGGATTTTATTATATTGGAGGAGAACGTTACAGGAAACTTACCGGCGCATATGGCTATCCTGCAATGATTTGCCGGGTTATTATTGAATATACCGATGGAAGTACCAATGATATTATCAGTGATGCATCCTGGAAAACGGCTCCTTCGCCAATTGTTTTTTCCAGTATTTATGGAGGAGAAGATTATGATGCCAGCCTTGAACAGGCTGATTGGAACAGGCCAGCTTTCGATGACAGCAAATGGAAACGGATCGTTATTGCCGGTGGTCCTCCCGTCCTTGATGCGCAAATAGCAGAACCGTTGAAAATAATGCAGCATTTTTCACCTGTAAAAAAGACATTCATAAAAACAGGTGCATGGGTATATGATCTCGGGCAAAATTTTTCCGGCATTCCTTCTATTACGGTCTCTGGAAAAAAAGGGGATACCGTGCGTATTACACCTGCAGAGCTGGTCAGGCAAGACGGCTCACCCGACCAGGATGCATCCGGCGATCCATGTTATTATACTTACATTTTAAAGGGGAGTGGAAAAGAAAGCTGGCACCCGCAGTTTTCGTACTATGGTTTCCGTTACGTGCAGGTGCAGGGCGCGGTACCCGCAGGAGAAACCAATGCAAATCAACTCCCGGTAATAGACAATATAGAAGGTCTGCATACCAGGAATTCCGCAGCTGTTGCCGGAAATTTTTCTTCATCCAGTCAATTGTTCAACCAAACCAGTGAGCTGATCAACTGGGCCATAAAAAGCAATACGGCCAGCGTGTTTACGGATTGCCCGCACCGTGAAAAACTGGGCTGGCTGGAACAAACACATCTTGTGGGCAGTTCAATACAATACAATTTCAATATTGCCAGTCTCTGCCGCAAAGTGATAAAGGATATGATGAATGCGCAAACAACAGATGGGCTGATACCTGAAATTGCACCAGAGTATGTACAATTTACTGAGCCGTTCAGGGATTCGCCGGAATGGGGGAGCGCTGCCATCATTGTTCCCTGGTACAATTATCAATGGTATGCTGATAAACAAACATTGGAGAAAGCATATCCAATGATGCAGCGGTATATTGATTACCTGCAAAAAAAATCTGTCAATAATATTTTGTCACAGGGCCTGGGCGATTGGTACGATATCGGTCCAAAAGATCCCGGTGTATCGCAACTTACACCACAGGGCGTGACTGCTACGGCTACTTTTTATTATGATTTAAGTATCATGGTAAAGATTGGTAAACTTTTAGAAAAACGGGCTGATGCAAAAAATTATGAGCAACTGGCCGTAGCCGTTAAAAAATCGTTCAATAAGAAGTTTTTCAATGCCAGCACCAGGCAATATGCTACGGGTAGCCAGGCGGCCAATGCCATATCACTTTTTATGGGCTTGGTGGAACCACAAAATAAAAAAGCAGTTGTTGAAAACCTGGTGAAAGATATCCGGAGCCGTAACAATGCGCTTACAGCCGGGGATATTGGTTACCGTTATGTATTGCGTGCTTTGGAAGATGCAGGGCGCTCAGATGTTATTTTTGATATGAACAGCCGCAATGATGTACCCGGTTATGGTTACCAGCTGGCGCATGGCGCTACTGCATTAACAGAATCCTGGCAGGCATTCACTTCTGTATCCAATAATCATTTTATGCTGGGCCATATAATGGAATGGTTTTATGCAGGTTTATGTGGTATCAGGCAGGCAGAAGGATCAACAGGGTACAAAAGTATTGTCATCCGCCCGCAACCTGCAGGAAATATAACCAATGCAAAGGCGGAATACCATTCTCCCTATGGCTTTATCAAAACAAGCTGGAAAAAAACGAATGAATCTTTCAAATTAGATGTAACCATTCCTGCAAATACGACTGCAGTAATATATCTGCCCGGCAATAATAAGCCTGTAAAAACAGGTTCAGGAAATTATACTTATAATTTTACACTTAAGTAGTCCGCACATGACCAATAAAATTTTGATTAATGAAATATAGATGCCTGATTGCATTTATTTGCCTTGTATGCCTGTTGGGTTATGAGATCACTTGTGCGCAGGAGAAATTGAAAAGCGTTGTATTGGTTGATGAGTTTATTTATGAGACGGCACCGTTTCCTTCCTGTCATGCCAGTACCATTGCTGAATCACCAGCTGGTTTAGTTGCTGCATGGTTTGGTGGCAGCGATGAAGGCAATAAAGATGTTTGTATATGGGGGAGCCGTTTTATTAATAATAAGTGGACAGCACCGGTAAAATTTGCAGACGGCGTAATAAATGATAGTATCCGGTATGCCTGTTATAATCCTGTTTTATACCAGGTGCCTGGGGGTGATTTATTATTATTTTATAAAATCGGTCCAAATGTAATTGGGTGGACGGGCTGCATGATGCGTTCAAAAAATAATGGAAAAACATGGAGCAAAAGGGAAGCACTGCCCGAAGGATTTCTTGGGCCAATAAAAAATAAACCAGTTTTAATTAACGGTGTTTTAATTTGCCCGTCCAGCACAGAAAAAAATGGATGGCAGGCACATTTTGAATATACAAAGGACTGGGGTAAAACCTGGGCTAAATCTGCAGGCTTGAACGATGGCACAATTGTATCGGCTATTCAGCCCGCTATTTTAAAATATAAAGATGGTCGTTTGCAGGTATTGTGCCGCAGCAGGAACAAAACAATCAACGAATCATGGAGCAGTGATGGTGGAAAATCCTGGACTACCATGCAGCCTGCTTCTTTGCCCAACAATAACTCAGGTATGGATGCAGTAACATTAAAAGACGGCAGGCAATTGCTGGTGTACAATCATGTAAAACCTGAGGACTTGTCATCTGAAGGAAGAGGTCCGCGTTCTCCACTAAATATTGCGTTATCAAAAGACGGTAAAAATTGGCAGGCAGTTTTTGTGCTGGAGAATTTGCCGGGTGAATATTCTTACCCTTCGGTTATACAGGCAAAAGACAGCACCGTACACATTGTCTATACCTGGAAAAGACAAAGAATTAAACATGTTATCATTGATCCTTCACAACTGTCAGGCAAGCCAATAATAAATGGACAATGGCCGGCTGGTATAAATGCAAAGTGATCATTTAAAAATGGATATCTTTTTAGGCTGTCGCCGGATAAAAGAGTATTTTAAATAAAATAAGATAAATGAGAATTTATAAAACAAAATCGGAGATTATTATTGAATTCAAAGGAGAATATTTTGTTTCTAATGAAACAGACTGGGACGTATTTATTGATCGGGATGATTTGTGGGCACAGGTGCAAAAAGAAATATATAGCTTACCACCAATAGGAGATGCAGAATGGATGCAGGAAAAAGAATTGCTGGCGCCTGTTGGTTCGCAGGAAGTTTGGGCGGCAGGTGTTACTTATTTGCGCAGTAAAGTTGCCCGCATGGAAGAAAGCAAAGAAAGTGGCGGCGCTACTTTTTATGATAAAGTATATGATGCAGAACGACCGGAAATATTCTTCAAATCAAACGGTAGCAGGGTAGTAGCCCCCCATGGTAAAGTAAGAATAAGAAAAGACAGTAGCTGGGATGTGCCGGAGCCGGAGCTTGTACTGGTGATTTCTTCTTCCGGTAAGATACTTGGCTATAGCATTGGCAACGATATGAGCAGCCGCAGCATAGAAGGAGAAAATCCCCTGTACCTGCCCCAGGCAAAAATGTATGATGGCAGTGCTGCCATTGGGCCATGTGTGCTGGTAACGGAAGAACCCATTTCTCCATCAACAGTGATTGCTATTGGAATTGAAAGAAACAGTAAGCTGGTGTTTGAAGGCAGCGTGACAATTGACCAAATGAAACGCACGCATGGTGAACTGGTGAATTTCTTATACCGCGAATACTCGTTTCCAACCGGTGCATACCTGATGACGGGTACCTGTGTAGTACCCGATAATAATTTCACCCTGCAGAGCGGTGATATAATAAGAATAACAATTGGTGGAATTGGCGAATTGGTAAATATTGTTGCGTAGGGGCGAACCTATATGTCCGCAAGAAACCGTATCAAACCGTTACCTGACTATAACCAAATTGATACACAATCTTACTGAATATGATGAAGCAAAAGTTTTCCACTGCAGGATTCAGGTACACAGTGATAATAGTTACCCGCATGTTTTTTGGATTGTCTTAAAGAAATGAAACAGCAAAAGCCAATTACAGGTTCATCAAAATGCCTTCAGGAATTATGGTGTACAACGTAAAAGACGGCAAAATTGATGAAGGACATTTTGTTCCGCCCGAAAAAAAATAAATAGTTAACCCTCAAAAAGGCTGAAATTTTTGCTGGTACTGTTTATTCTTTCATAATGCATTTAAAAAAATACCGGGTTATTATAGAATGGGTATGAAAGCTTGTAAAACCATCTTTTCAAATTTGGCTTTTGGTACTTTTTTTATGGAAAAAAAGTACCGCAAAAAAGCCAGTCGAAATCCCCGCCTGAATGACCAGTCGGGCAGGGAAAACAGCCCGATTTCGACATAGTTCCCTGATTAAGCTTCTGTACTACTGTGACTTCA
>JBDSOC010000168.1:0-23006 GCA_039915085.1 Chitinophagaceae bacterium | reverse complement strand
ATATGTACTGAACGGGCCTGCTCCGCAGAATTCAGTGAATGTAAATATCAATGGCGGATCAGATAAAGTAAATTACTATGTATCTGCTACCAATCTTTACCAAAATTCCATGCTGGGAAAAGAATACCGTTTCAACCGGTCCAACATACAATCCAATATAACTGCCAAATTATCTAACCGCCTGCGTTTTGGCGTAAACATCAACGGCCGTGTAGAAACAAGACAAAATCCCGGTGTACCCGGTGGGGATGACTATTTCCTCGCACGCCTCGCGGTATTGAGAAATACACCACTCGAAAGGCCGTATGCAAATGACAATCCGCTTTACCTTAATGATCTTGGTCCGCACCTGGAATCAAACTACGCGTTCCTGAGCGAAAAATTATCTGGTAAATTCCGTAGCGACTGGCGCGTACTGCAATCAAACTTTAATGCTGAATATACAGTGCCTGGTATCCAGGGACTTACTTTAAGAGGTGTATATTCTTATTATGTAGCGGATGAACTGGAGAACAACCAGGAATATACGTATAAAGCATATACTTACCGCCCGGCAACAAAAACATATGATGCCACCGGCGGAAGTACCAATCCATGGCGCGACCGTGAGCAGATTAAACAAATAAATACAACAGTTCAGGGACAGATAAACTACGCAAATACATTTGGGTTGCATAGTATTGCCGCCACCGTCGTTGCAGAAAGAATAACCCTGGAAAACCGCCGTAACTGGATACATGCTTCGCCTATTTCCAATAACCTGCCGCTGATTTATTTTCCAACCATGGATCAATACCAGGACAGCCAGGACAAACAGGCACGTATTGGTTATATTGGGCGCATCAATTACAGTTTTGCAAATAAATATTTTCTTGAATTATCCGCCAGGCGCGATGCAAGCTATTTGTTTGCACCTGATAAACGTGTCGGTTATTTCCCGGGTGTTTCCGCGGGATGGAGAATTACAGAAGAACAATGGATGAAACAATTGCTGGGTGATAAAAGCATCCTGACAGATTTAAAACTGCGTGCTTCCTACGGACAATTGGGAGATGACAGGGCATTGAACGGAAATGATCCCATTGTTTCTCCTTACGCTTACCTCGAAGGTTACAACTACAATCAGGGTACTGCCATTCTTGATGGAAATGCCATTACCGTATCGCGCGATAAAGGGGTGCCTACTACCAGGATTTCCTGGTCAACCAGTAAAATCACCGATATCGGGATGGATTTTAGCCTGTTAAAAGGCAAACTAACAGGAACGGTTGATTGGTTTTACCGCAAACGCAGTGGGCTGGTAGGTAATAAAAATGATGTACTGGTACCTGTTGAGCTTGGTTATAACCTGCCTCAGGAAAACATCAACAGCGATGCACAGTACGGAGAAGAAATGTCATTGGTATACAATGGTAAGTACGGAAAATTTAACTATACCATTGGCGGTAATGTATCTTATACGCGTTCTAAATTCCTGAATTCCTATAACCCGCTTTTCTTTAACTCGCTTGATCAGTACCGCACCTCTGCGGAGAACAGGTACAGCAATATAGACTGGGGTTACAATGTAATCGGCCAGTTTACATCGCAGGAACAAATCAACAGCTACAAAGTAAATATTGACGGAAAAGGAAATACTTCTTTGTTGCCGGGCGATTTAATTTATGAAGACATCAACGGTGATGGAAAAATAGATGGCAAGGACGACCGCCCCATCAGTTACGGATATGGTACGCAGCCCAATATTAACTTCGGTTTTACCCTTGGTGCTGCTTACCGGAATTTTGATTTTCATGCAGATTTCTCAGGCGCTGCCGGTTACACCTGGTACCAGAACTGGGAATCCAGATGGGCTTTCCAGAACAATGGTAACCTGAATTCTATTCTTACAGACAGGTGGCACCACCAGAACCCGCTGGATGCAAACAGTCCATGGGTAGCCGGAAAATATCCGCCTACCAGGTACAATATTGGTACCAACCACAGTGATTACAACCACAATTCAACCTTCTGGCTGCACAGTGCACACTATATCCGGGCAAGAACACTGGAGTTGGGATATACCTTACCTGCCGTTCTTTTAAGCAGGGTGAAAATACAGAAGGCCAGGTTTTACTTTAATGTATATAACCTGTTCTCTATCGACAACCTGAAACAATACAATGTAGACCCTGAAGTAGCTGATGACAACGGTCTCCAGTTTCCGCAGAATAAAGTGGTTAACATAGGTGTTAATATTTCTTTCTAAAAACATTAATTCCTTGTTACAAAAAAAACATACTCAACACATGAAAAAGATATTTTCAATAACATTGTTTGCACTTTTGCTGGTAGCAGGAGGTTGCAAGAAAGACAGTTCTTTTTTAGATATTCCACCGATATCTGTTCTTCCCAATGACGTGGCATTTTCTGACCCGGCGCTCGTATTATCCATCCTGGGCGATTTATATAACCGGCAGGTAGACTTTTCCAGCCTGGATGGCGATGGCTGGAGATCTTTTGCAGATTTTAGTGAAAGTTTTCCATCAGAAAATGGTAGTTCTTATATTGTACAGCGCACCGGTTGGAGCTATGGGGAGTGGAGCGCCTGGGATTATGGTTATATCCGCGATTTGAATTTATTTATACAGCGCGATAGTGCTGCTACACAACTGGCCGCAGCTGACAAATCAAGGTTCCTGGCAGAAGGGCGTTTTTTAAGGGCCAATTATTATTTTGAAATGGTAAAAAGAATGGGCGGCGTACCCCTCATCACCAGCCCGCTGGTATATGACTACAAAGGAGACGCCACTTCCCTGCAGGTAGCCAGGGCAAAAGAATCAGATGTATATGATTTTGTGATCAGCGAAGCAGAAGCCATTAAGAATTCCCTTCCTGCTGATGTAAATGAAAAATCAAGAGCTACAAAAGCTGCTGCACTGGCCATGGAAGCAAGGGCCGCACTCTATGCTGCCTCTATTGCAAAATATGGCGCCGGTACACCACAGGTTTCATTACCCGGTAATGAAGTAGGTATTCCCGCAAGTATGGCATCAGCGTACTATACTAAGGCACTGAATGCAGCAAAAGAAATTATCAGCAGTGCAGACGGTGGCAATGGTAGTGCAGGCAGTTATTCTTTGTACAAAGTGTTACCCGATCTGGCAGATAATTTTGCAGCTGTTTTTCTTGATAAAAGCAGTGTAAACCAGGAAGCGATTTTTGTAGAAGACTTTAAAGCCGGGGCTGGTAAAACGCACGGTTTTACTACCAACGATCAGCCATATTCTTTGTCTGACGAAGGTGGTGATGCCGGCCGTTTGGATCCCTCTTTAAACCTGGTGGAGGCTTTTGAAAAATTAGACAATACCTATGCACCCATTGCAACAGTGGATGGCAGCGGTAACCCCATTTACTATACACACCCCCAGGATATATTTGCCGGAAGGGATGCACGTTTACTGGGCACCGTTATGCCACCGTTTGATGCCGCAAGTTCTTACCGTTTCAAAGGTGGTATCGTGGATATATGGGCTGGTTATCTGCTGGGAGACGGCAGCATTATTACAAGCACAGAAGCTGGCGCACTGAAAACACTGCCCGGCGGTGCTGCCCCCGTTCAGGTAGTAGGAAAAGATGGCCCGATTAACGGGCTGGAGTTAAGAACACAGACCGGCTTTTATATACGTAAATGGCTTGACCCAACCGTAGGTTCGGGCAGAAGGGGACGCGGAAGTGATGTGCCGTTTATCCGTTACCGTTATTCAGAAGTTTTACTGAACGCTGCAGAAGCTGCTTTTGAACTTGGCCAGCCCGCCGTTGCTGCCGGATTTATGAATAAGGTAAGGGCCCGCGCAGGCCTGATCGTTCCATTAACTGCAGGAGAAATAACTTTTGACCGTATTGTGCACGAGCGCCGCGTAGAACTGGCATTTGAAGGGCATACATTGTTTGACATGAAGCGCTGGAGACTGGCTCACGTTGTTTGGGACGGTACACCTACCACACTGGCAGGCCTGAAAGCGGGTATTGGATCGGCTACCAAAAGAAACACACAGCCCTGGGGTTTATGGAACTACCGTTATTACAATCCCGGCAATCCAAACGATGGAAAATGGATATTCAGGGAAGTATTGCCCGCGAATGTTACAGGCTCTAACCGTTTTCAGTTTGGCAATTATTATTCTTTCATAGGAGATAATATAAGAGCAGCCAATCCAAAGATTGTTAAACAGCCAAATCAATAAGCCACCGCATTAAACAAATGATTATGAAAATGAAATTTCAATATATAGCCATACTTGCTTTTTTTACTGCCGGTATATCATGTAAAAAAGATAATTATAAAGAACCCTCTTCTACACTGAGTGGTAAGGTTGTATATAAAGGTGAAGCCATTGGAGTAGAAAATTACCAGGTACCCTATCAGTTGTACCAGTTTGGTTTTGGTAAAGTAGGTTCTATAGATGGAACATTTACCCAGGAAGGTACTTATTCAGCGCTGTTGTTTGATGGAACGTATAAACTGATTATTCCAAACGGGCAGGGTCCATTTAAATGGAAACAGCTCGGTTCCGGCGCACCGGATTCAACCACTGTAACATTAAACGGCAACCAAACCCTTGACATTGAAGTAACCCCGTATTACATGATCAGGGTACCGAACGTTACTGGTGGTGCCAACAAGGTTACAGCAACTTTTAAAGCCGAAAAGATTATTACCGATGTGGCCAACGCAAAAGACATAGAAAGAGTAACGCTCTATATCAACAAGACGCAGTTTGTTTCCGGGGGTAACAACATTGCAACAAAAGATCTTGCCGGGGCATCTATTGTTGACCCCAACAATATTTCATTAAATGTAACAGTGCCTGGTATTGCGCCGCAAACATATGTATATGCACGCATTGGTTTAAAGATTGCCGGTGTTGAAGATTTGATTTTTTCTCCTGTGCAGAAAGTTACTTTTTAAATTGAAACAAGCCGCTAAAAATTACGACGAAAAACCAGGTTTAATATCAGTATAATTTTTTCACAGTTTTACAGCAGTATTGGTTTAAAAATGAAAAGGGCGGCATCATGTCCGCCTTTTTTTAACACAATTCCTGCGGCCGCTTTCCGGTTAAATTTTGGCGGGTAATAAAAACGCGCTGACTTTTGCGATTCTTAGATAATTAAATATTATGGTGATGAAATACAGGCTCTTGCTATTTGGCATTTTGTTTTTTACCCAAAGCATCTTTTCACAGGAACCGTGGTCAATTGTGCAGCGTAAAATTGTTAGTCCCTGGGCCGGGAAAGTGGATCCCAATAATCCGTTACCTGAGTATCCCCGCCCGCAAATGCAACGCAGCAACTGGAAAAACCTGAATGGTTTATGGCAATATGCCATTCTTCCAAAAGCACAGGAAACAATACCAGCTGCTTTTGCCGGTAAAATACTGGTGCCCTTTGCTGTGGAATCCGCTTTATCAGGTGTGGGTAAAACAGTGGGCAAAGACAGTGTGTTGTGGTACCAGAGACGCGTTTCACTGCCCGCTTCTTTTAAAAATAACACGGTGTTATTGCAATTTGGCGCGGTAGACTGGTTATGCGATGTATATGTAAATAATAAAAAAGCAGGTACCCACCAGGGTGGTTATGATCCTTTTTCTTTTGATATTACTCCTTACCTGAATAAAAAAGGGGAACAACAAATTTCCGTTCGTGTATGGGACCCTTCGGATGAAGGACCACAGCCAAGGGGCAAACAGGTTAATAAGCCCAATGGCATCTGGTATACGCCGGTAACCGGTATCTGGCAAACAGTATGGCTGGAAGCTGTTCCCAAAACATATATAACTGCTACAAAACAAACGCCTGACACAGATAAAAAATCAGTGCATGTTGCAGCGCAGATTGAAAATCTGCTGGAAGGCGATCAATTGATTTTTTCTGCATGGAAAGGCAACCAGAAAATAACAGAGCAAACAACAGCAGCAGCTGACGAAGCCAGTTTGTCAATACCTGATCCCGAATTATGGTCGCCGCAACATCCTTTTTTATATGATCTGAAAATAGCGGTGAGCAGGAAAGGTAAAATTATTGATGAAGTAACCAGCTATTTTGCCATGCGCAAAATATCCATGGCAGCAGATAACAATGGCATCCAGAGAATGATGCTGAATAACCAGTTTGTTTTTCAGTATGGTCCGCTGGATCAGGGCTGGTGGCCCGATGGATTATATACCGCACCAACTGATGAAGCGCTGAAATTTGATATTGAGAAGACAAAAGAAATGGGGTTTAATATGATACGCAAACACGTAAAAGTGGAACCGGCCCGCTGGTACCACTATTGTGATCAGCTGGGTATACTTGTGTGGCAGGACATGCCAAGCGGCGATTTGGGTAACCGATGGGAGAGCCGGCCGGGTATATTTGGCAAGGCTACTGATAAAGCACGTACGGCGGAATCCGAAAAAATATACCGGAATGAATGGAAAGAAATTATGCAGGACCTGTATAACTTTCCATGTATTGTTGTCTGGGTGCCTTTCAATGAAGCATGGGGCCAGTTTAAAACAATGGAAATTGTGGACTGGACCATGCAGAAAGATCCTTCACGCCTTGTTAATACTGCCAGTGGTGGGAATTTTGAAGATGTGGGACCTATTATAGATCTGCATAATTATCCGGAGCCGTTGATGCCTGACCCTGCCTTGTTCGGTTCAAAAAGGATACTGGTACTGGGCGAATTTGGCGGTTTGGGATTGCCGGTAGAAAATCATACCTGGCAGGAGAAAAATAACTGGGGTTATCAAACATTTAAAAATAAGGAAGATTTGCTGAAGCGGTATGCAGAACTGATGGATCATATTCCTGCACTGATAGAAAAAGGGTTGTCTGCAGCTGTATACACACAAACCACTGATGTGGAAGTAGAGACCAATGGCCTGATGACTTATGATCGCAAAGAAATAAAAATGCCCGTCGCAGACCTGAAAGCGCTTCATAATAAATTGTATGAAAGCGCAAAATTAAAAGTAGTCGTACGGTAATATCAATTGAAAGCTATTTACACGGGTTGCGTACCACATTTCAATCGGTTAATTCAAAGTTGGTGTAATATAAAACCTAAAAGAAAAACCTGGATACCTGATGATTGCAACAACTGTAATACGGAAAAACTGGTGGCTGATTATATTTTTGTTGATTGTATGTTCAGCAAAATTATCAGCGCAAAAAATACAGGCATCAGTTATAACTTCAGGAGACCTTTCTAATAATTTTTCCAATAATTTCTATACTGCTAATAAAGCGCCCTTGCTAAGGGAGTATTTTACAAAATTGCCGGTTACTGCTTTTAAACCGGGTGGCTGGTTAAAGAAACAACTGGAGCTGCAGCGCGATGGACTTACAGGGCATTTAGGTGAGATAAGCATCTGGCTGTCTAAGAAAGATAATGCCTGGTTAAACAAAGAAGGCATCGGGAAATATGGATGGGAAGAATTGCCTTACTGGCTGAAAGGATATGCCAATATAGGGTACATGCTGGGCGATAAGAATATGATCAAAGAAGCCAGGTTCTGGATTGAATTTGTACTGAATAACCAGCGGGAAAGCGGTGATTTCGGTCCGCTGGCAATGCCAAAAGGGAACCGGGATCTATGGACTAACATGCCAATGTTATGGTGTCTTCAGTCTTATTATGAATACAGCAACGACGCGCGGGTATTAAAATTTATGAGCAGGTATTTTAAATGGGAGTTAACTATTCCAGATGAAAATTTCCTGGAAGACTATTGGGAAAAAAGCAGGGGAGGAGATAATCTTTACAGTGTATACTGGTTATATAACCGTACGGGTGAAAAATGGTTACTTGATTTGGCAACAAAAATTGATCACAATACAGCAGACTGGCGTCAGAAAAATAATTTACCAAACTGGCACAATGTAAATATTGCACAATGTTTTCGTGAACCTGCCACTTATTATTTACAAAGTAAAAATGTTGCTGATCGGGATGCTACTTATAATAATTTTAAACTGGTAAGAAATATATACGGCCAGGTGCCGGGTGGCATGTGGGGAGGTGATGAGAATTCACGAAAGGGATATGATGATCCACGGCAGGCGGTGGAGACCTGCGGTATGGTTGAGCAAATGACCAGCGACCAGATGCTGCTTCGCTTTACAGGGGATAACCAATGGGCAGATAATTGTGAAGATGTTGCGTTCAATACTTTTCCTGCGGCATTTATGCCCGACTACAGATCACTGCGCTATTTAACAGCGCCCAATATGGTGCTGAATGATGCAAAAAATCATGCACCGGGTATTGATAATGCAGGTCCGTTTTTAATGATGAACCCTTTCAGCAGCCGTTGCTGCCAGCATAACCATGCTGCTGGTTGGGTGTATTATGCAGAGAATACATGGATGGCTACTCCTGATAATGGTCTCGCTGCGCAATTTTATACCGAAGGCAGCATAACCGCCAAAGCAGGAGATGGTACCGAAGTAACCATTATAGAAAAAACAAAATATCCTTTTGAGGAAGAAGTTAATTTCAGTGTAGCATTGGCCCACCAGGTTTCTTTTCCACTTTACCTGCGTGTTCCCGCATGGTGTAAAAACCCGGTTGCTTATGTCAACGGCCGGAAAATGAAAATTACGGTTACACCGGCCAGTTATATTGTATTGAGTGGCAGCTGGAAAAATGGCGATAAAATAAAGCTGGAATTGCCGATGGAACTGAAAGTAAGGGAGTGGGCAGCCAATAAAAGCAGCGTGAGTATAAACTATGGCCCGCTTACATTTTCTTTAGACATACCTGAGGAGTACATCAGTAAAAATAGTACTGAAACAGCAGTAGGCGATTCCAAATGGCAGGAGAATGTGGATGAAAAGAAATGGCCTTCCTATGAGATTCACGCGGGTGCAGCGTGGAATTATGGCTTACTGATTAACAAAGAGACACCTGAAAAATCAATTACTGTTACAAAGAATGAATGGCCAAAAGACAATAACCCTTTTACAAATGCGGCTGCTCCCATAACATTAACCACTAAGGGAAAACAGATACCGTCGTGGATGATTGATCAGTTTGGATTGTGCGCCGTATTGCCGCAAAGCCCGGTGCATACAGAAGAAACAGCTGTTGCGCTCAAACTGGTGCCCATGGGTGGGGCAAGATTAAGGATATCTGCCTTCCCGGTGGTAGAATAGGAGGGCTTTTGTAAGTGTTAAGTGATGAGTATTAAGTTGTAAGTAATAAGTGGTAAGATAAAATTAATAGAAGCCGTTTTTACCAGCGGCATATAATTTTATATAGTGTGAAAAATTTTTTGTCATTATTTCCAGGATTATTTTTTTTCTGCGCCTGCATGACAGCGCAGCCAGCCAATACATTTACCAATCCATTGCTTCCATCCGGTCCTGATCCATATTCCTTTTATAAAGATGGATACTATTATTACACACACACATTGGGTAACCGCATCGGCCTCTGGAAAGCCAAAAGCCTGGCAGATCTTAAAACTGCAGAACATGTAACTATTTATACGCCACCTCCCGGTACCGCATATTCAAAAGAATTATGGGCACCGGAGGTTTTATTCCTCCAGGGAAAATGGTATGCTTATTTTGCCGCTGACGATGGCAGTAATAGAAACCACCGCCTCTATGTGCTGGAAAACGCATCTGCAGATCCCATGAAAGGTGAATGGATAATGAAAGGTAAAATAACAGATGCATCAGACAAATGGGCGATTGACGGAGATGTGTTTGAATACAGAAAACAATTGTACATGGTTTGGTCGGGTTGGGAAGGTGCCAGCAATGGAGAACAGGATATTTATATTGCAAAAATGAAAAACCCGTGGACCATTGACGGCGGGCGTGTACGGATCAGCACACCTGTTTATGATTGGGAGAAAATAGGCGATTTAAAAAGTGAAACGCCTCCGCATATTAATGTAAACGAAGGTCCGCAGGCGCTTGTGCATGGTGCGGATTTGTTTATAATTTACTCTGCCAGTGCCTGCTGGACGGATGCTTATGCACTTGGGCAAATTCGTTTTACGGGAAGTAATGATCTGCTGGATTCTACTGCATGGATAAAAACACCAGAACCTGTTTTTAAACAATCACCTGTTAATTCTGTGTATGCTACCGGGCACAATTCTTTTTTTGTCTCACCCAATGGAAAGGAAAACTGGATATTATACCATGCCAATAGTAATCCCGGTGATGGGTGTGGCAATAAAAGATCGCCCAGGGCACAACGGTTTACATGGAATAAAGATGGTACACCAAATTTTGGAATTCCCGTAAAAGAAGGGTTAGCGCTTACCATTCCCGCAGAATAAAATAATTGACATGAAAAAACAACAGATGAAGAAAATTATAGTTACAGCAGGCATTGCATTCGTTTATTGCATGGTTGCTGCACAGCAGTTCAGGGCACCGGCTTATCCATTGGTTACACATGATCCTTATTTTAGTATCTGGTCAACAACCGATCTTTTAACTGCATCCACTACCAAACACTGGACGGGTACGGATCACTCGCTCATAGGACTTATAAAAGTTGATGGCAGCATGTACCGCTTTTTAGGCGATAAAGAAAAAACGTATAAAACAATTTTGCCTGCAGGCGATGAAGTGAATTATGAAGCAGCCTATACTGAAACGAAACCAGCTGCTGACTGGAATAATTTTTCTTTTAATGACAGCAAATGGAAAAAAGGCCTGGCGCCATTTGGTGATAGTAAATCTGTTGACAAAACCATCTGGAAAACCAAAGACATATGGATACGCAGGTCATTTACAGTAAATAGTACTGCGTTTAAAAAATTGTTTCTAAAACTGCAGCATGATGACAATGTAGAAGTATACCTGAATGGCGAAAGCATTTATGAAAAAAAGGGATGGTCGGGCAAATTTATTTATCTGCCTATCAGTGATGTCGTTAAACAAAAAATTAAAAAAGGTAAAAATATACTGGCTGTTCATGTAGAGAATACTGCCGGTGGTGCAAAGCTGGATGCTGGTATTGTTGAAGAACCGGATGAAGCAAAAGAAGCTGCTGTTTCGATTGCTGATCAAAAATCTGTAACACTTAATGCTACCCAGACTATATATACTTTCACATGCGGTAAAACAGATCTTACGCTTAGTTTTACATCCCCTTTATTAACCAGCGACCTGAATTTATTATCAAGACCTGTTACTTATATTAATGCCGCAGTAAAATCAAATGATGGTGCTGCCCATGATGTACAATTGTATTTTGGGGCATCTACTGATATTGCAACCAATACAGCTTCACAGGAAATAAAAGCAGAAAAATATATAGCTAGAGGACTTTCTATTTTGAAAGCGGGTACAGTAGCACAACCCATGTTGCAGAAAAAAGGCGATGATCTGCGGATTGACTGGGGTTATATGTATGTAGCAGTGCCTGTCGCGGCGGGTGTATTGCAATCGGTTTCACCATCCCGCAGTATGTCGCAATCATTTACGCAACCAGCTACCAGTTCGAGTATTGGTAAACATTTTACACTGAACAGCATTGTTAACCTGGGCAAAGTGGACCCTGCTGGGAAAGAACAGCTTTTTTTGATAGGGTATGATGATCTGTATGCCATTCAGTATTTTAATCAAAACCTGAAAGCATGGTGGAAATTGCAACCCGGAACTACAATAGAACAGCAGTTATCACAGGCCGCTACCGGTTATGCGGATGTGATAAAAAGATGTGAGGCTTTCAACCAGCAATTGCATACAGATGCCGTAAAAGCAGGCGGGGAGAAATATGCCCGCCTGTGCGAACTTGCCTACCGCCAAAGTATAGCCGCGCATAAATTGTTGAAAAGCCCGCAGGGGGAAATATTGTTTCTCTCCAAAGAAAATTACAGCAACGGCTCAATTAATACAGTTGATATTACCTACCCTTCAGCACCTTTATACCTTTTGTACAATCCTGATTTGTTAAAAGGTATGCTCAATGGTATCTTCTATTACAGTGAGAGTGGTAAATGGATAAAGCCTTTTGCCGCGCATGATTTGGGAAAATATCCATTGGCCAATGGCGAAGATTATGGCGAGGGCATGCCGGTAGAAGAATCTGGAAACATGACCATCCTGGCAGCTGCGATTACCAAAGCAGAAGGCAATGCTGATTATGCAAAGAAACATTGGACTACGCTAACGGCCTGGACGGATTACCTGGTAAAAGAAGGCTTTGACCCGGCCAATCAGTTATGTACAGATGATTTTGCGGGGCATCTTGCACGCAACGCCAATCTTTCCGCAAAAGCCATTGTTGGCATTGGCGGTTACGCAATGATGGCAGAGATGCTGGGCGATAAAGCAACTGCAACGAAATACAGAACAATTGCTAAAGATATGGCGATCAGGTGGGAGGAGATGTGCGATGAAGGTGATCACTATGCATTAACTTTTGATAAGAATGGCACCTGGAGCCAGAAGTATAATATTGTCTGGGATAAAGTCTTAGGTCTTGATTTGTTCCGGAAAGAAGTGTATGACAAAGAAGTGAAATTTTATCTTACCAAACAAAATGAGTTCGGCCTGCCGCTGGATAGCAGGAAAACATATACCAAGTCTGACTGGATTTTATGGAGTTCCGTACTGGCAAATAACGACAACGATTTTCAGGCATTGATAAACCCTGTTTATAAATATGCCACAGAAACAAGCTCACGGGTACCACTAAGCGACTGGCATGAAACAACAGACGGTAAAATGGTGGGCTTCCAGGCAAGAAGTGTGGTAGGCGGCTATTTTATAAAAATGCTGGAACAAAAGCTTAAAAAGTAAGTATGATGCGCGTAAAAATATATATACTGTTACTGCTTTTTCTTACAGGGACGAATGTATATGCGCAGGAAGCAGTAGCATTGTCACACTATGTATTTTCTTCATTCAGCAAAGGAAAGGTGCAGCAAAAAAATGGGAGTGTTGATGAAACGATGCTTAATTATAATGTATTAAGCAAAGAAATAGTGTTTGAATCGTCCCCGGGACAATACCTGGCACTGGCCAATCCGGAAAAAGTGGATACGGTTTTTATACTGGACAGGAAGTTTGTACCCGTTAACCATGGATTTTATGAGTTGCTTACAAGCAGAGCCTGGCCTTTGTTTCTTGAATATACCTGCACTGTTAAAGAGCCGGGTAGTGATATAGGTTATGGAATGTCTTCAGTAACTACCGCATCTCCCGCTGTAAAATCACTTATACAAAGTGGCGGAGCATACAGTCTCAAATTGCCGGACGGTTTCCAGGTGGTATTGGGCAGTGTGTATTGGATTTTTAAAGATGGGAAATATCAAAAGGTAAATTCTGCAAAGCAATTGATTACAGCCATGCCGGATAAAAAAGAAAAAATAAATGAATTAGTAAAAAAGAATAATACAAATTTTACAAAGAGGCAGGATGTCATTGACCTTGTGCAACAACTGTAACAGCCATGGCTATACATTGTTATTTGTTTAGCAAAAGCATTTAATCTATTTACTATTAAATAAAAAGTGCGAAGAAAAGTATACAATATATTTATTGCAAACAGCAGAAACTGGTTTTTCTTACTGGTATTATTTGCTGCATTTTCCTGTTCGGCGCAACGTACTGTTCCGGGAACAAACAGATGGGCTTTACATAACCCGGTAATGGACAAAGATTTCCCGGATCCTACGATTATACATGCAAACGGTAAATATTACGGATATGCTACACAATCATCTGTGAATGGTGTTATGTGGAATATCCAGGTAGCTTCATCCACTGATCTGCAAAACTGGAAGATGGAAAATGATGCCTTACCCCAAAAGCCGGTATGGGCGAGTAACACACAGGATTTCTGGGCGCCCCATGTTATCTATGATGCAGGTATAAAAAAATACGTATTGTTTTTCAGTGCAAAATCAAACGATACGGCTACTGATAAATGTATTGGAGTTGCTTTTGCTGATGCTCCCACCGGTCCATTTACTGATAAAGGGTCGCCTTTAATTTGCGGAGTTGGTTTTGTCAATATAGATCCCATGGCGCTTATTGATCCGGCAACCAAAAAGAAATTATTGTACTGGGGTTCTGGCTTTCAGCCAATAAAAGTGCAGGAACTCAGCGATGACTGGAAAAGTTTTAAACCGGCATCTGTAGCAACTCCACTCGTGTGGCCCGGAAAAGAAAAAAAATATACTATTTTACTGGAAGGTGCTTGGTTGGATTATGCTGGTGGAAAATATTATCTCTATTATTCAGGAGATAACTGTTGCGGGGATAAAGCCAGTTACGCTGTAATGGTGGCCAGGGCAGACAATGCTATGGGACCTTATACCAGGATGGGTGAAGTAAATACAAGCGGCAGCAGCGTAATACTTGAAAAGGACAATGTATTAACAGAACCGGGACACAATTCAATTTTCAGGGATGATAAAGGGGAAATATGGATAGCATATCATGCGGTCGATGTAAAAAAGAAAGTGACTGGCAAAGGTGACGCGCGGGTTTTATGTATAAGCCCGGTAGAATATAAAAATGGATGGCCTGTGGTTATAAGAAACTAATAACAGCGGTACAAAAAATAAAATTTACATTTCAATAAATATCAAATGAACCTACGCTTCAAACCCTGCCTCTTTCTATTATTATTGATTGCAATAAATTGTGTACAGGCACAAAAAAATAAAAAGCCAATTGCTGAAGTTACTGCGCCGGGTAAAGTATGGACAGCAGAAAAAGCAAATGCGTGGTATGTAACACACAAATGGCTAACCGGCGCTAATTATATACCGGCAAGTGCTATTAATCAATTGGAAATGTGGCAGGCGTCAACTTTTGATCCCGCTACTATTGATAAGGAACTGGGTTGGGCCGAAAATATCGGGTTTAATACGATGCGTGTTTTTTTGCATTCTCTTGCATGGAAACAGGATCCCGGGGGATTTAAAAAACGGGTAGATCAGTTTTTAGCCATTGCTGATAAACACCATATACAACCGATGTTTGTTTTTTTTGATGATTGCTGGAATAAAGAACCTAAAGAAGGTACGCAGCCAGGACCTAAAACAGGGATGCACAATTCGGGCTGGGTGCAGGATCCAGGTCAGCCTGCTTCTGCTGACAGTGCCAATTTTCCGGCACTGGAAAAATATGTAAAAGATGTATTGGGCAGTTTCGCACATGACAAACGTATTTTATTATGGGATTTATACAATGAGCCGGGCAACAGCGGAAAAGGAAATACTACATTGCCATTGCTCTCAAAAATATTTGAATGGGCAAGAACGGTAAATCCTGATCAGCCGGTAAGCGCCGGGCTTTGGGCATGGGATCTTGAACAGCTGAACGTTTTTCAGATGAATAATTCTGATGTAATTACCTATCATAATTATGAAGAGCTGCCTTTGCACCAGCGGGTTATTTCATTATTAAAGGCAAGTGGTAAACCGCTTATCTGTACAGAATACATGGCACGTACACGCAACAGCCGTTTTGCTACTATTCTCCCGATGCTGAAGAAGGAAAATGTGGGGGCCATTAACTGGGGTTTTGTTGATGGTAAAACAAATACGATTTATGCCTGGGATACACCACTTGCAGATGGTAGTCAGCCAATAGAATGGTTTCATGATATTTTTAAAAAGGATGGCACACCCTACCGTGAAGATGAAGTAAATCTTATAAAAAAACTGAATGGCGTCAGGTAAAGTTTTTTCACTTTTTCCTCTTTTGGCGGTCACGAAACTTCGGGATAGATAGCATTACAGGTATTCAAAAAAGCAACAATGATTTACCAATCTTTCTCATATAGCATTTTAGCAAATCAAACCGGGTGTTTTTACACCGGGTTTCTTTACCTATTTTTATACCAGCTGACATGAGCGACACTATTTCTAAAGTAACCTTACAGGATATTGCGCGTACGTTAAATATAACGGCGGCTACCGTATCACGCGCATTAAACAATCATCCTGCTATAAAAGAAGCTACTAAAAAGATGGTAAAGGATACGGCGCTGAAATTAAATTATCAGCCCAATAAAATAGCTTCATCCCTCCGGTTGGGCAAATCAAATATTATTGGTGTTATTATACCCAGTGCAGAAATCAATTTTTTTGGATCTGTAATACATGGTATTGAAAAAGTGGCCAATGAAAATAATTACAATGTTCTGATTTACCAGTCCAATGAAATGTACGAATATGAAAAGAAAGGCGTACAGGCCTTTTTACAATCGCAGGTAGATGGTGTGCTGGCTTCCATTTCAAAAGAATCCATGAACCTGGATCATTATAGTGAAATAAAAAAACGCGGTGTTCCGCTTGTATTATTCGACAGGGCCAGTGATGAACTGGGTGTATCATCGGTAGTGGTCGATGACTATGCCGGAGCATTTGCCGCTACCAAACACCTGATAGAACAAGGGTGCAGGCACATTGCACATATCGGCGGCCAGCAGCACGTAAGTATTTTTAACCAGCGCCTGAAGGGATATATTGATGCATTGAATGTACACAGGATACCAGTAAATGATGATTTGATTGTTTATGGAAAAGTAAGCATTGAATCTGGCAGGGAATGTATGAATCATTTACTGAATGGTGCAAGAATGCCTGACGGTGTTTTTGCAGTAGAAGATTTTACGGCACTGGGGGCCATGCAGGCCATCAAAACTGCAGGCAAAACAATGCCCGATGAAATTGCCATCGTAGGTTTTGCCAACGAAGCCTTTGGCGAATACATAACTCCTTCACTTTCCTCAGTTAACCAGCAAACAGTTACGATGGGAGAAGAAGCAGCAAAGTTATTTTTTGAACTGATGAGAAGCGGTGATGCCTATTCTGGTAAGCCCAGGAAAAAAGTACTCAGACCAGAACTGATTTGCCGTCAATCGAGTACAAGAAATTTCAACCCTGATAAATCTGCATAAACCTGTTAATAAAAGTCTTCATTTTATTTTCAATAAGGAATATATTCCATTCTAAATTATATGCTATGTTGAGATCCTTGTCAGTAAAAGGCGCTGGCTCCTGTCTTTCAGAAAGATCAGGCGAGTGTATATTGATAAATAATTTTTTTTTGCTGATTTTTCTGATGGTTTTAGGCATGAGAACAAGTGCACAGGCAGTAGTTAACACAACTGGTTTTCATCATTCAAATGCTGTGTCTGTAAACAGCAAAGACAACAAACTCACTGTTGACTGGCCGACCGGCAATAAGGAAAAAGGACGATTAATTATTAATCTTAAAAAGGATGAAGCTTTATTCAGCAGTATACAGCTGATGAAAGGAAAACGCATCAGCCATATTCTAAAAGATGCAGATCCCGCTTTCCTGCTTACTACAGGCAAACGTGATTTGATTTCTCAAAACGGGTGGAATATTTTTTTTGATAAGGTTCCGTTAAAACCACATCAGTCATATATAGTAAAGTTAAACAAGCAGGCTGTAGCAGTTACCAGTAATGGCAACAGAACAATTATTAAAGTGGCTGAAATAAGGGCTGCCAGTTTTGCAGGCAACATTGAAATAACATTGTACAACGGAAGCCCTTTATTTAATATAGCGGCTGTAATGGCTACCGATATTGATTCAACAGCTATTTTGTATGATGCGGGTTTAATCAGCAGGAAAAAAAATTGGGATAACATCTATTGGTCAGATGTATATGATAGCATGCAAAGTGCAGCTTGTAATTTCAGCGATACCAGCATTACCCAGCAAGTAAAATACAGGACTATTATTGGGGGCAGTGCAAGTGGCAGCATAGCCGTATTTCCTGCGCCACACCAGTACTTCTATCCGCTGGATGAAGCATTTAATTTAAACTTTACCTGGTATGGCAATCAGTACAACAAAATGTTTGATGGATATGGTATTGGAATAAGGCAGGATTTATACGGTGATAACAGGTATGTGCCCTGGTTTAATGCACCGCCAAAAACAATGCAGCGCTTAAATTTCTTTTGTTATATCAGCACAGCTAAACCAGCTGCACTGCTGAATAAAATAAAAGCGTTTACACATAATGATACTTATTTGCCGCTGGATGGATATAAAACCATGGCGAGCCATTTTCATAATGAATATGTAATGAAGGTAATACTTGCCGGCAAGCCTGTGGCAGATACACCCAATTTTGTAAAAGTTTTTAAAACCGCAGGTATTAATATAGTGCACCTGGCGGAGTTTCATTACACTGCACATCCCAAAGGACCTGATGAACAAAGATTAAATGAATTAAAAGCATTGTTTGCCATGTGCAGCAGATTTTCTGGCGGTAATTTTCTTTTATTGCCGGGAGAGGAACCCAATGAATTCTTTGGAGGGCATTGGTTGCAGTTTTTCCCCAAACCAGTTTATTGGATAATGTCACGAAAAGAAGGACAACCATTTGTTACCGATGATCCTGTGTATGGGAAAATATACCGTATTGCCACTTCAAAAGAAATGCTTGATTTGCTGGAAAAGGAAAATGGCCTTGCGTGGACGGCACATGCAAGAACAAAAGGTTCAACAGGATTTCCCGATACATATAAAGAAGAAAAATTTTTTCTGTCAGACAGGTTTCTAGGGGCAGCCTGGAAAGCAATGCCGGCCGACCTTTCGTTGCCACGCCTCGGTAAAAGGGTACTGGACCTGATGGATGATATGAATAACTGGGGGCTAAAAAAGAAAGTGCTTTCTGAAGCAGATTTATTTTCCATTGAACCAGAAAATGAAATGTATGCGCATATGAATGTAAATTACCTGCAGCTGAAGCAAATGCCTTTGTATAAAAACGGCTGGCAACCTGTATTGGATGTTCTGCAAAAGGGAAGTTTTTTTTCAACTACAGGCGAAGTATTAATTCCGGCTTTCTCTGTTAATGGAAAAACAACAGGTGAAACATTGCAATTGACAAAAACAGGTAAGGCGGTTGTTTCATTCAATGTCAGGTGGACTTTTCCACTCAATTTTGCAGAAATTATTTCGGGTGATGGAAGCAAAGTTTACCGGAATAAAGTAGATTTGAATAAGACCCTTTCTTTTGGAGAAAAATCAATAAGTGAAACAATAGATTTGACCGGCAGAAAATGGGTACGGCTGGAGGTATGGGACATTGCTGCCAATGGTGCATTTACGCAAACGGTTTGGCTGAAATAATATACCAGCAAACTTGCCACTGTAAAGGTTTAGCCTTTCCCTCCTGATTGGGGGACAATCATGAAAACAATATGGTTTGTATAGTATATGAAGGCATTATTTATAGCTATTGTTTACTTTTTGCTGGCATTGGTAATTAACCGTGGTTATCACGCATTATATGGGTATACGCTTGCAGCAGCAGGAAATGTACCTGTTGCTGAAAGAAAAATTAACTGGGATAACACTACACTAAAACAAATTTCTCCTGCTGGTGCAACTGCATTCTACCCAAGAATGATACAATTACAGGATGAGTCTTTATTGATTGCCTACGCTTCAAAAGGAAATATTATTATTCAAAAAAGCTTAGCCGGCGGATGGCAGTGGCAGCAAATGATTGTTGCTGCAGAAAAGGCGGACGGAATTAATATGGATACGCCTGAATTGTTGCAATTGATCAATGGCGATCTCTTGCTTTGCTACAATGGCCGTCCACTGGGCGCATTGAAAGGCTTGCCTGAAACTGGTAAAAAATTTGATATCAGGGTTAAGAAAAGTTATGATAAAGGATTAACATGGAGAGATGAAAAAATAATATACAAAGCAGGTGAATCATTTAAAGATGGCTGTTGGGAACCTGCCGCTATTCAGTTACCCACCGGTGAAATACAGTTGTTCTTTTCTGATGAAGCTCTTTATACTACAAGTAATGAACAGAATATTTCGATGTTGCATTCGCCGGATAACGGCATGAGCTGGCCGTTACATCCGCAGGTCATAAGTTTCAGGAAAAATAGCAGGGATGGGATGCCTGTGCCCATATGGCTACAGCCACAAAAAGAAGTAGCCATTGCCATTGAGGATCCCGCTGTCAAAAATTTTAAGCCCTGTATCATTCATTCATCAGTGATGGGTAAATGGGAACATACGGTAGGTGGTAGTGACAATAAACGCATATTTGCATTGGCAGATCATTTAGCAGATACCATTTATGCAGGAGCCCCCTACCTGCGCCAGTTGTCAACTGGAATCACTGTTTTATCTTATCAGTCAACTGAAAACAGAAATGGAAAAAATACTGATGAAAATGCTGTCATGATTGTAGCAACGGGCGATGCGTATGCAGGTGGCTTTGATAACAAAACGCTGCCTTTTATTGTACCTGAAGGTTACCATGCATTATGGAATTCACTTTGTGTTACTAAAGGAGATACTATAATTGCCATTACATCTACCAATGGATTTTCCAGGTCAATATCAGAAATCTGGATGATAAAAGGATATTTGAAATAGATAAAAAATTGACGCGTTAGTATTGCCGGAAAAGATGCAAATTCTTTAAACTGGCATCGCTTACTTTTCTTCTATACCCGGCTTCGCGCAAAATCAGCAACCCTACAATCAGCAATCAGGTATTCGTTATGCTGGGGTAACATTTCCACACATTATTTTTTAACTGCTGTTATAAGGCTGCTGTTAACAAAATAGCAACTGGTATATTATTTGACGCCTCAATGATATGAATATAGAATTTACTTTTCTAAAACAAATTATGAGATTTGCGGCAGTTGCGGCTTTTGTTTATTGTATCACAGTTTTTTTCTACATCCGCCACATGGCTTATGAAGAAATCTATATTTTGTATGTAGGAAATTTCTTATTTGCCGCAGTTATAGGAATTTTTATAGCATGGTTTTATAAACAACATCAAAGTGATATTGGAACCGTGAGGCTGGTAGTAATTGGTGGTAAATCAGCGGTTGCGGGAATTGTTATAGCATGCATAATGACTTTGTTAATGTTGTTTGTTTTTGTGCCGGGCGTTTTCAGACCTGCGTCAGCCAATCATATTTCTTTACAGGGTGCGCCGGGGCAGCTATCCGGGAAAAATAATGGCTTTGGTAAAATACTATTTTTAAATGCGATAATAGGAAATGCCGGGGCCTCATTTTTTATTTCACTTTTGATACCCTTTTCTGTTATGAAAAATATATACCCGGATGAAAGGAAGCCGGATAAGAAAATAAAAGAAGAAGAAAACCCAAAGAAAAATTATCATTTATGACAAGTATAAACAGTAAATTAATTAGCGCCCTTAATAACTGCGCGAACGCATGTAATCATTGTACAACTGCCTGCCTGGGAGAAGCTGATGTAAAAATGATGACGGATTGCATCAGGCTGGATATTGATTGTGCCGCTATATGCAGCGTCACTGCCTCTTTTATTGGAAGGGGCTCTGTACATGGCAAGCATTTGTTAAAGGAATGTGCTGAATTATGCGGGCTATGTGCAGCGGAATGTGAAAAACATAAACATATGCAGCATTGTATAGTATGCGCAGAAGCTTGCCGGGCATGCGAAAAAGAATGTAAAGCTGTACAATAATTAAATTAATGGAATTGGTAAACTTAGTATGAATAACAAAATAATTATTGGCTTAGTCGTTTTATTAATATGCAATATAGCGTACACACAGGTTGTATATCCGTATGCTTCACAGAAATTTTCCATCGATATTGAAAATAAAGAAAGTTACATGTCTTATATGGATGTGAAGCCGCCGGCCGGTAATGGTAAAACAATATTGCTATTTCATGGTAAGAATTTTAGCGGATATTACTGGAAAGATCTGATACCCTTGCTGGTAAAAAAAGGTTACAGGGTATTAGCGCCTGATTTGCCGGGCTGGGGGCATTCGGGAAAACCAGATCTCCATTATAGCTTTCATATGCTCAGCGCTGTTAATAAAAGTTTGCTTGATTCACTTCATATTAATAAAGTTATTGTGCTGGGGCATTCAAT
Source organism: Chitinophagaceae bacterium (assembly GCA_039915085.1). Taxonomy (GTDB): domain Bacteria; phylum Bacteroidota; class Bacteroidia; order Chitinophagales; family Chitinophagaceae; genus JACMLD01. Next base: position 1,079 of record JBDSOC010000168.1, on the reverse strand, counting down.
GGGAGGGATGCTGGCCATTCGTTTTGCAATTATGTATCCTCAACTTACTGAAAAGCTTGTATTGGAAAACCCAATTGGACTGGAAGATTATAAAACTTTTATTCCTTACCAGTCGCTTGAGCAGCTTTATAAAAAAGAAAAATCTGCCAGCTACGAATCATACAAAAAATACCAGCAAACATATTACCCGGTATGGAAGCCGGAATATGAGCAATATGTAGCAGTCCAGGCGGAGGGTTTAGCTGATCCTGCATTTGATAATATTGCACATGTAAATGCGGTTACTTACCAAATGATTTATGAGCAGCCGGTGGTATATGAACTAAACCGTATTGCGGTACCTGTATTACTTATTATTGGACAGGCCGATCGTACAGTTGTCGGAAAAGATCTTTTAACCGAAGGACAAAAAAGCCAATATGGGCAATATTCCCAATTAGGAAAAATGGCTGCCGCTACCATTAAGAATGCAAAGTTAATTGAGCTGGAAGGGATGGGACATATTTCACACGTACAGGATTTGGATAAGTTTGCGGCCGCGTTATTTACCTTTCTGTAACCACTTCATTATACTATACATTAGACAGCTATTAATTTGCGTTTTCTTACTCCCTGGTAATAACGGGAATCGGTTTTAAAAAATTATAAGGAATTAGAAACCGGCACGGCATTTTTTCAATCAAAAATTTTGCCCGCTTCAAAAAGAACGCATTTTGTTGTGATTATTTTTTCATTGGCGATTAATAATTAAAGCCGTATTTTGCCACATGTCTTTGTTTGTTGCATCATTAAATTCTGGCAGTAACGGTAATTGTTATTATGTGGGCAATAACGAAGAAGCCATATTAATAGATGCTGGAATAAGCTGCAGGGAAATTGAAAAAAGGATGCACAGTCTTGGACTTGATCCCGCAAAATTGAAAGCAGTATTTGTTACACATGAGCATACGGATCATATCAGCGGCATACCCACACTGGTAAAAAAATACCAGCTACCTGTTTACATTACTCCGCGCACTTACCGCGCTTGCGGTTTCATTTTAGCCCAGGAAATGATTTATTCTTTTACTGCTTTTGAG
>JBDSOC010000303.1:0-12578 GCA_039915085.1 Chitinophagaceae bacterium | reverse complement strand
TATTATAACTATTTTCCTTTTTTCTTTTTCAGTACCCCATCACTACATAGCTGATAAATGGGTATCTCTGTTTGATGGCAAGTCACTTACAGGATGGAAAGTAGGCGATAATGCTGCAACGTTTTCTGCAGACAGTGGTATGATCATCGTGCATGGCAGTACGGCCCATTTATTTTATGATGGAGATGTAATGAATCATGAGTTTAAAAATTTCGAATTCAAAACCGACGTAAAAACAATGCCGGGTGCCAATTCTGGTATTTATTTTCACACCGCCTTTCAGCAAGGCGGCTGGCCTTCAAAAGGATATGAAGTGCAGGTAAATAATTCCCACACAGACTGGCGCAGAACCGGTAGTTTATATGGCATTGAAGATGTAAAAGAAGTGTATGTAAAAGACAATGAATGGTATACTGAATACATAAAAGTAGAAGGCAAACATATTATTATAAAAGTTAATGACAAGACAGTTGTAGACTATACCGAACCGGAAAATCTGCAACGCCCGGCCGGACAGGAACAGAAAAGAATTTCCAGTGGCACCTTTGCATTACAGGGGCACGATCCTAAAAGCATTGTTTATTATAAAAACATAAAGGTAAAACCGTTGGATTAGCCTCCGGGAAACAATAGCTTTTTTATTTAAGCCAACACATTCATGACACTGATTGCTATTTTGTTGCCCTGGCTTTCATTTATTTTAAGAGGACGGATTCTTACCGGAATTCTTTGCCTCTTACTGCAAATTACGATTGTAGGTTGGATTCCGGCTGCTGCCTGGGCTGACAGGCGAAATTTAAAAATTGTGAAGGCCATTAAAAGAAGCAACCGGTAATCAGATGCTGTCTGTAATTTATTCTTAACCTACACTGTAACTGTTTTATGAGACTATCTGCAGGTTCAATCTTAAAAATTATACTTGGCTATACGCTCTTTTTTGCTGTTTTAATCTGCCATGGACAAAAAAACAAAGCACCTTTTAAAGTAATTGCTTTTTATACCGCAAAAGAAGACCAGGCGCATATCAGTTTTGTACATGAAGCAAACAAATGGTTTCCTAAAATGGGTGCGCAGTATAATTTTGTGTATGATTCCACCAACAACTGGGATAACCTGAACGCGGCATTTCTTTCCAGATACCAGGTTGTACTTTTTTTAGATACGAGGCCTGAGCAACCGGCACAAAGAGAAGCGTTCCAAAAATACATGGAACGGGGTGGCGCCTGGCTGGGATTTCATTTTGCGGGATTCGCGCTTACACCTTCCGCCGTTCCGCAAAACTGGAACTGGTACCACAACAATTTTATAGGTGCGGGTCAGTACAAAGCAAATACCTGGCGGCCTGTATATGCTGTTTTGCGTGTTGAAGACAGCACGGAACCTGCAATGGCCCACCTGCCTGCTACATTTAAATCAGCGCCCAATGAATGGTACAGCTGGGAAAGAGATCTGCGTACCAATGATTCCATTAAAATATTATTATCTATCGACAGCAGCAGTTTTCCACTTGGTACCGGACCTAAATTATATGAAATATGGCACAGCGGCTACTACCCTGTTGTATGGACAAATAAATATTTTAAAATGATCTACTTTAACATGGGTCATAACGATATTGATTACGAACACAAGACCAATAAAGAATTATCATCCCAGTTTTCCAGTGAGTTACAAAATCGTTTAATTATAAACAGCTTATTGTGGGTGGCTGGCAGAAAAAATATTACCAAATAGACAGGTAGCTAGATTAAATTATACTGATCATATTAAATAATCAATATACTTGCAGGCAGATCACCTTTAATTCCTGCCCCTTCAACAATGACAAACAAGCCATTCTTCTGAATTTATAAATTGTATAATTCATGTAATAAAAAAAATTATGGAGGAATCGGAAAAATTAAACCGCGTAGTAGAAGCGAGAATGAAACTAAAGGCAAGGTTTGAAGAAAAAATACAGCAGACCCCTTCAGTTGCAGATGCACGTCCCCTGGGTTCGGGTAACCCTAACCGGCATGGAATGCCAGTATTGCCTGTTGGACAAACCATTACAAAAAAATGGCCGGTACTTGACCTAGGAATACAACCAACCATTGATTTGAACAACTGGCAGTTGATTGTTGACGGCGCAGTAGAAAATCCATTAACATTAAACTGGCCGGATTTTATGGCTATGACGCAGACCGGTGATACATCAGATTTTCACTGTGTTACCACATGGTCCAGATTAAATATTAATTGGAAAGGCGTTCGCCTCCTGGATTTGGCTGCTCTCGCTCAGCCAAAAGAAACGGCTACGCATATTCTATGTTACGGATATGATGATTATACGACCAATATTTCACTGGAGGAAGCCCTGAAACCGGATGTCCTGCTGGCTCATACCGTAGAAGGACAACCGCTTCCTAAAGAACATGGCGGCCCCGTACGCATGATTACTCCGCAATTATATGCATGGAAGGGTTCAAAATGGATAAACCGCATAGAATTTCTTACAAAAAACAAACCTGGTTTTTGGGAAGAACGGGGCTATTCAAACACTGCTTACCCCTGGCGCAACGATCGCTATAGTTAGTTTATTGCAACCGCAATAAACCCTTTTTATTGTCCAATTGTCGATACAATCGGCCATTTCACAGAAATTTCGTTTCAAGACTATAAATACCAGGGTATTTATATTATTTTGGCAGAAACCCAATACCGTGAAATACACACTTACCCTTATCAACCTATTCGTTTGCATGCAATTTGCATCAGCCCAACCTTCCCTCAATGTTTCCGCAAATACAAACGACACCGGCGCTTTAATAGCACAGAAAGATAATATTATAAATGCCGGCACCATTCTTAAGATAGAAAATTTAGGCGCCAGTATCAATACTTCTTTGGCGGAGCTGAGACCTACTGTATCTGCAGATGGTAACTTGTTATTTTTTATTTGCGAGAATAATCCAAAGAATACAAAATATACTTCTGTACCCAATTCACAGGATATATGGTTTTCTGAAAGAGACAGTACCGGTAAATGGAGCAGGGCAGTGCATCTGGGTTACCCGCTTAATACCGTGCAATACAATGCTGTGTACTGGATATCCCCTGATAACAACAGGATTCTAATCAGGGGCGCTTTTATGAATGGCGCGTACAATGGTAAAGGAGTAAGTATGTGTACACTGAAAGAAAATGGTAACTGGAGCGAGCCGGATGGCCTTATGATAAAGAACTATAATAAGTATGACAGGGGCCATCAATCGGGCGCTACAATGGCGCATAATGGCCAGACCTTACTGCTTTATATGACACCCGAACAAGGCAGTGCTGACAATGATATTTATGTGTGTTTTCTTACAAAAGAAGGTTGGTGGACGGAACCCAAAAGTTTAGGGAAAACAATAAACGCTCCTGAAACAAATGAGATGACACCTTACCTGGCACCTGATGGTGTGACCATGTATTTCAGCAGCAACCGGAAAGGCGGAGTGGGTGATAATGATATATGGATGACAAAACGCCTTGACAATACCTGGCAAAAATGGAGTGATCCGGTAAACCTAGGCAGTCCCATCAACACAGAAAGCTGGGATGCATTTTTTACACTGGATGCAGGAGGTGAATATGCATATCTGACTACTAGTTTGAATACACTGGGAGAAAGCGATATTGTACGTGTTAAATTATTAGAGAAAGAAAGGCCAAAACCAGTTCTGCTGGTAAGCGGCAATGTTTACGATATAAAAACAAAAAAACCGCTCAGTGCCTCTCTGGTATACGAAACCCTGCCGGATGGTGCAATTGCAGGCAATGGTATTTCTGGTGCATCCGATGGGGCATTTAAAATTGTATTGCCCTATGATAAAAATTACAGTATAAGAGCATCTGCAGATCATTACTTCGCCATATCTGAAAACCTTAATCTTGACTCACTGATAAAAGCAGGTTATAAAGAAATACATAAAGATCTGTACCTGGCACCGATTGAAATTGGCCAGGTGGTAAGGTTAAACAATGTGTTCTTTGATAATGATAAATATGATTTGCGCAATGAGTCTATTGTTGAACTCGACCGCGTTGTAACATTACTGAAAGAAAACCCTAATATTGAAATTGAAATAAGTGCACATACCGATTCCAATGCATCGGATGAACACAACCAGACACTAAGTGAAAACAGGGCAAAATCTGTCAGGGAATATATTGTATCAAAAGGTACAGATGCCGCCAAAATTGTATCTCATGGTTACGGAGAATCAAGACCAATTGCAGACAATGGAACTGCTGATGGCCGCCAGATAAACAGAAGGGTTGAATTTAAAATTCTAAAGGATTAGATCTCATCCTTATAAATACAACTGCATTGATAATTACAGGTATACCTGCCCGTAATTATCAATGCTTATTTCAATATAAAATAAAGGAACACAAGTTTTATACTCCCATGGGTTACTCCTAGATTACTTAATAATATTCAGCGAAAACAATATGGTTGTCAAAAAAAGTAAGGACAACCCTCCTAGAAAAATAACATCTGCAACCTGCTCAAAAAAAGCGCTTCTTCGGTCACTACCGCGTAGGGATAAAAAAGAAAATATACAACTGGCCATAAATAAAATGATGGCCACTACGGTAATTTCGTCAATAATTGTTTTCTCAGATTTATCAAGCAACTTTAAAGACGTCAAAACAATAAAACAAATACCCAGTAAATTGGAAGACGCATTTAAAATATGGGAAGATTTTTCATTTTGTTCTTTCACCGGTATACATTTTTAAAATTGCATGATGTACAAGATTACATGCAAATATTCTCTTGTCAATTGATTGCTGTGCAATCAAGTTGTTATTTAAGAGTTAATTGGGACGCCCGGCATGTTGTTAATAAAAATGGTGGGATTATTACAACGAACATGTTTATCTATTCATACTCTTTGTCTATTATAGTCATTACTTCATAAAGTTTTCTCGTCCTTTCATATTCAGCTTGCTTTTTCGCATCTTTTGAAAGAATCCTTTCAATGTTATTAGGATGCCAGCAAATAGTAAAATCGGAGACACCTTCTTTGGCAATCCGGTAACAGTCTTCGGCTTTTTTAAAAATATCCTTAAACGAATCCCTTGCATCCATTTCAACAATTGCACAATGAAAAGATAATTTGACCTGTTGCCCAAGGATGCCCTGCGTCTTTTGTGAAAGCTGTTCAAATTGGCTTACCAGCCGGTTTGAAAAACCAAGGGCATCGGACTGATCTCCCTCAATAATGAATACAAATTCATCACCTCCCGGGTACACCCTGTAAAAACTTTCTTTTTCACTTTTTGATTTATCTCCTGAAGCATATTTATACATATCCTCATTTCTGCGCATCCGTTTATAAATTGTTTGCGCAATGGCCCTTAACAAATCATTTGTTTTATTAAATCCAAATTTTCCATTTACTTTTCTGAAATCTTTCAGGTCTATAAATATGAACTGCATTTTTTTGTTGGGCCTGTTCAGTGAAAAATATTCTTCAATATCTTTTTCGAGGCTGCGGCTATTTGGGATACCTGTAATTACATCTGTGAGCCGTTCATTTTCAGATATTTTAAGGGCGTCTTTTAAATTATCCCTGTCTTTTTTTGTTATCTCGTGTTCATCATATTCTTTTTTCCAAAAATGATTCATAATAAACCAAACCACAAAAATGGCAATAAATATCACCAGCAATGCGAACCGCCAGTTTAATACAACACCATCCGGAACAAAAAAATCATAGAATTCTTTCCATTTAATTATTATACCTATTACTGCTGTTACAAGAACCAGGAAACCTATAATTCCAAATTTTGCATCTGTAATGATTGGTTTAGCTTTGGGCATAATAAATGGGATTACATACAGGGATTATGATTTTGAAGAAATAGAAATAACAGTACGGCAATACTAATTTACGGAATTACAATAGATATCTGGCAGCTCCCGGCGGCTGAGGAAATGGTATTTGATTTTAATTTTTAAGCGGTTAAATCATTTCACGCTCTACGCCCGGTATTTCCATAATAAGATCTTCTCCATAGGCACTGGCAGGTGTCTGGTAGCCTGCCTTGTATTGTCCGTTCAATATTTTTTGCGCTATCAGCAGAACAGTATGTGCAGTAAGTGAATAAGCCTCAGGACATCGCATAGCAGCTTCTATTGACTTCCCTTCCGGGTTGGTAACTTTTGCGCGTATGAGACTGACTGCTTTATCACGCCGCTCATCGCCGGGGCCGGGTGATTTACTATTAATGATTTTTGTAATAATCCTGTGCATAAAACTGGTTCGCAACAACCAGTTAAATATTCCCTGAAATTTTAAAAAGACCCAGGTCGCCTTGCTGATGCCGGTATAGGTCTCAATATTGGGTATACCCGTAGAAAAATAGGCAGTACTCACATCTCCCCATGGTATGCTCATCACAAATGATTTTTGTTTACCGTAAGGAAATTCAACCCACATTCCTCTTATACCAATTGGCTCCGGAACTATTACACCATTTTTTCTGCTGGCACCGGGAAGGCCAAGTTTTTGTAGTGTAGTAATGGAAGTACCGCGTGACAAACCGCTTCCTATAATTGCGAAAGCTATTTGTAATCTGTTGGCATCCGGTAACCGGTTTTTTAACCAGAGAGAAAGACAATCTGTAGGAACTACATCGAAGCCTGCACCCGGCAATATCATAATATTTTTTTCTTTGGCTTCCTGGTTGTATCCCTGCATCATTTCAAACACTTCTAAATCGCCATTCAGATCAATATAATGTGTATTGGCTTTCATACAAGCGGCTATCATTTGCTTTGCAGTAAGATCATAAGGCCCTGCGGCATGTACTACTAATTTTACTTCTTGCAATGTATTTGCAAGCGCAGCGGCATCATCCAGATCAACAATTCTGTAATCATATTTCAATTGATTTGCCAATGCGGTAATAGCCTGCTGATTTCTGCCCGCAAGAATTGGTTGCAGTCCGTATTGATTTGCAAAACGTGCAATCAACCGGCCGGAGTAACCATTGGCCCCGTACAATAGGAATGTATTATTTTGCATAGCAAAAATTAAAAAATTATGAATGAATGAGCTGGTTTATACCAGGTTTCAATTACAACCGGTTTTTACAAACGGCAGCAGCAAAATAGTATTTTATTGCATAAAAAAACAGGGATACTTTCTGAAAGCATCCCTGTTTACCAGCTTATACAATCGAAGCAAGAATTTATTTAACGTTCTTACTTACTACTTTTGCAAGGTCAAACATAGAAATTTGTGTCTTGCCGGCAAACAGCACTTTCAATTTTGCGTCTGCATTGATCATTCTTCTGTTCTTCTGATCCTGTAATTTGTTCTTCTTAATGTAATTCCAAATCTGGCGGATGATTTCAGTTCTTGGCATTGGCTTGCTACCAATTACTTCAGCTAATGCAGGGCTTGAAGTCAGCGGTGCCATAAATGCTGCATTAGGTTTGCGGGCTGATTTTTTCTTAGCTGCTTTTTTGGGAGCTGCTTTCTTAGCCGCTTTTTTAGGAGCTGCTTTTTTCGGTGCTGCTTTCTTAGCTGCCTTTTTAGGAGCTGCTTTCTTAGCTGCTTTTTTTACTGCTTTTGCCATTTTAAGTTGAATTTAATTGTTAGTAATGCGGAGGATGGGCATACCCCCGCTGCTAAAATAAATCAGGTATTCTTATTTATCTAAAAAGTTATTCACAAACGGTGATTACTTGTTGAAAATGTCTGCTCCCGAGGGGAAATAGCAGAAAAACCATGGATTTTAAGGAATTATTTACTTTACTCTCGTAAAATAAAGATGTGTTTCGGAAGAGGAATCCCGCATTTTCATTTTCTTTAAAGCCCAATTTGCTCTGATAATAGTTATCACAATGCATCATGAAAAATGATACCCAGCGTATGTCTTTCGCCCCTGTGCAATTCGCTTACTCCATGTTTTATATTTACCCGGTAATAACCATTGTTTCCTTTTGCAGGACGAAACTGGGTTGTGAACAATAACATATCTCCCTTTTTCGGCTGCAATACAATGGCTTTTGACTGGGCCCTCGGGGTCTGTTGGAGCAATACAAATTCACCTCCCGTATAATCCAATCCCGGTTCATTTAAAAAAAGCACCAGTTGCATAGGGAAATATATATCACCATATAAATCCTGGTGCAGTGTATTGTGTCCTCCCTTGCCATATTTAAGAATTAATACTGTTGGCCTGGTTTGATCATTGTTATGACATAGTATTTGTAAATCAGCGAATGATGCAGGGAACTGTTTTTCAATCTGCAGCATTTTCATCCAGTTGTTTGCTATGGGAGCAATATGCGGATACATTTCTTCCCTTATGGTCTGGATTACCTCCGGCAATGGATAATTAAAATATTTATATTCCCCCAACCCAAAACGATAGCGTTCCATTACAATTGTTTTGCGGTAGGCGTGCTGATCGGTATAATCTCCTATAAGCCCTTCGCAATTTCTATCCGGTAAAAAATCAGCTACCAACGCAAATCCTTTTTCATTCATATCTGCTGTTAGCTGTGGCCAGTTAATATCCAATATTTTTTGTTTCATAGTTTTCATTACCTGTATTTTTATTATTAATTGATAAAAATAAACATGAAAAAAAGGATAGCACACCCGGAACTTGCTATATTAAATTATAAAAAATCGGTTCTTTATAACATCCCGTATTGAGCAGCATAGATTTTTATCGTTTTTGGATAAGCGGGGAAATAAATCCACGCAAAGAGCATACACAACTTATTTTAATGCGTGGGCATTTGTACTGGCACAATGATTGTCTCATATAACAAAAACATGTATGATACGCAAATTAAAATCAGGTGAATACAGGCTTTATTCGCGTAAGAAAAACCCAAAAACAGACAAGCGACGCAACCTGGGCACTTTTTCATCTTTAGCCGCAGCTAAAAAACATGAAAAAGCTGTTCAATACTTTAAGCGGCATTAATAATAAATAATTTTTTTCGCGAACAGGTCGTGCATTCTGCATTGTATATTTCGTATCTGCATTATTACTCATCTAAAATCTCAAATTATGATTGGCACAAAAACAATTTTAGGATTTATAGCCGGCGTTTCAATTGGCGCTATAGCAGGCATCTTACTCTCACCTGAAAAAGGTTCTGATACAAGACAAAAAATTATAGATCGCACAGGTGATTTAGGGACTTCATTGAAAGACTGCCTTACTGATTTTATAAAAGGTAAAAAATACTCCTCAAATTCTCAAAATGAAGAGTCCATTGTTTCTAAAATGAATTTAAATACAATGGGATAATTTAAAAATAGTGACAGTGTTCCATCTACTACGAATGTTGTCACTTTTTTTAAAATAATAAATAATGTTGTCATTGATACACCATCTGTTAAAAACAAATAGCTGCACCGGCATTACCACAACACCGGGTAACTACACAAATATAAATATGGTAAAAACTGATTGCAGGACTGCGTGAAGCAATATTTTTTAAAAGAATTAATAATATGTTTAGCCAAAAATTAAGAAAGATTTACAGGTTTATAATACCAGTAAAAAAAACAATTCTTTCCGGGAATAAATCCGAAAAAGATCATCTTTTAAATGACAACGGAGAAAACAAAAGATCAATTCAACTTTTGTACCATCGCGATATAAAAATTGACAGTGTTTCTGGCTACACAAACGCCGCTGAACATGAGAAGTGGTGGATAAACTAAATAATTTATTTCCGGGATTTTACTCTCTCTTTAGTAATACCTGCTATTGTTTTCCTTATCGTATAGATGTTTCATACTAGCATTTTCTTAATAAAGGATTTAAAGATTGCTTATTCATTTAAGTTTAATTATAAATTATACTTTGGGAAGCAAGTCTGGAAATGGGAATACTTCTCTCTCGATAACAATTATAAATACCTGAATGATAAGTATTTTTTAATGGCATGGTATTCGGTTTCATTGCACAACCGGATATTTATGAAAACAAAAACAATATCAAGTACAACTGAGCAATTAAATAACTGCCTCAACGTACGTCAGGATGCCGCTGATCAGTTACAAAATGAAGTCAACCAGATTCTTGCTGCTGCATTGCTATGGATCAGGTTTGCAAAGATGGAAAATAAACTGACTGCCGGTGAATCAATCTATAACGCAGAAATCAATTTAAAAGAAGCCATTGAACGTGTGCGTGCCCTGCACTATTTTCTTACCGGGGAGTGTGATAGTTTTTCGTAAAGGAAATTTAAATTAACACCATAAATGTTTATAGAGGTCAGGTGCTTTACTTACCATATGTTTATCCGTAAACTATCGTCACTATATATTCCTGCCTTGTTTTATATCAATGTTTCCTAAGACCCAATACTACCGGCCAAAGCTATAAAAACCGCCTTTCCTTCATGAATAATCGTATATTCCCCTGTAATTTTTTCGTGGATCTACGATTTTATGCGTGAATACCGCACATTAAAAATAGATTAAAACCACGCTTGTCCACAATGCCTGTGTGGATTACTTTTGTATTGAAAGTCGATTGATACATATCCAATATCCAATTAAAACCACCAGTACCAATATCCTTTAAAAATCCTAACCTATCGTCGGCCTGATGTAAATTTTTTTGGTTTAAGTTGTTTATCGTCCTAAAAAAAATTACCTCCTGTTTTCCAACAGGAGGTTTTTTGTGTTAAATAGTATTGGTTAGGTTCTGATAATTTCAGGGTTGATTACTCTTTTCGTTTTTTGGTATCCATACCGTGGAGGATGCGCTTTGTATAAAAAACTTCATCTTCCAAAACTCATTACAAATACTTACGTATTATTGAGCATATACTTCCTCATTAAATCATTCAACAACATTCCCCTTCAGGGATACTGTAATTATACTCAATCCACACCAGTTGATTGAAATACTGTCTCCAACTCTTTTGAGTAACTGTAAACAATGCATAGTCTCAGTTTACTGTTGCCTGCCTACACATAACTGCTCATTTTCGTGGCACCAAAAGCTTTCTCATACACCCTTTTGTCTTCACCGGGAAGGAATCTGTCTTTCAGGTCTGACAAATCATCGGCCAGCCCGTTAAAACCATCCACTAATTTTTCTCTTGTTTCTGATCCTTTGGCAGGTGCAATGAGAATACCAACTGCAATACCTGCAAGTAATGCTATCAATACTTTATTCATATCTACATTTTAAAATTATAGACCAGCAAAACATGCGCCAGTTCCTGTAAAGGAATACACGAGTTTCAACAATTCATTAAGGTCAAAAGGTTTCTCAAGAAATGCGTCTGCACCAGCGGACAAACATTTTTCCCTTACATTGTGGAATGCAGATAACATAATCACATGGATATGTTGCATAGTTGCATCCATTTTCAATTCTGCACAAAGATCACAACCATCTGCCCAGCCAAGCGCCTTGTCCATCAAAATCAGGTCCGGGTGTATCATATTTACCTCCCCGGAAAAATCATCCGTCCTGTTGCAAGTGGATACACGTAAGGCGTTCCAGCGCAGCACCATAGCCACACTTTCCAGGATGGCTTCATTATCATCAATCACCAGTATATGCGGAATGGTTGCAGGCATATTGGCTTTTTTGTTAGCACTGAAGAGTGCAACAACGAAGCCACAATTGTTTGTTTAATATTATTTTAAGATAAGTGTATATTAATTTAATTTCCGCGGGCTAAGGAATAAACCAGGTTAGTTCGGTGCCTGGACTAGTATTTGTCGCAATAGACCTTGTATTGGTCGTATCTGCACCGCTCCCTCAACAACTGCATCATGTAACTTGCAGTCCTAATCATTCTGTAACACCATGAGAAAAATAACTTTATTATTACACACAACACTTGATGGCTTTGTAGCCGGTCCCAACGGAGAAATGGACTGGATAAAGATCGATAGTGAAATATTTGACCTTGTTGGCAACTTGACTAATGACGCGGATACCGCATTGTATGGGCGCGTTACTTACGAAATGATGGATAGTTATTGGCCCGACGCGGGAAGTCAACCCAATGCTACCAAACATGATATTGAACATTCCAGATGGTACAACAAAGTAAATAAGGTTGTATTATCAAAGACACTCAAAAGTAACGAAGCAAATAAGCTCGCTGTTATAGCCGGCAATGTTCTGCATGAAATAGAAAAATTGAAAAGTCAGCCGGGCGGAAATATTCTCATTATTGGCAGCCCGGGTGCAGCTCATTCATTAATGGAGCATAACCTGATTGATGAATACTGGTTATTTGTCAATCCAATTATTTTAGGGAAGGGTATCCCTGCATTTGCAAAAATAATGAACAAAGTAATATTGCAACTTGTGACGGGCAAAGTGCTTTCATGTGGAGTTACTGCATTGCAATATACGGTTGTAAGGTGAACTGTGGGTAGCTATGTGCTGTTGAAAACCGATTGCTGGCGGGGCTGTTAACAAACTATGTAACATAAATCTTTTATCGTAGTACAAAAAAATATCCACATGAAAATAGTAAGAGTCATATACACTACAACGCATGAATATGCGCTCATCAACCAGCAGAATAT
>JBDSOC010000296.1:0-3359 GCA_039915085.1 Chitinophagaceae bacterium | reverse complement strand
GGTACTCACCAGTATTTACGGAGATAAATTTGCCTATACAGATAATAGTGAAAAGCCTTACGGCGTGGAAAATCGTTCCTATCATTCTTTTTTTGATGCTGCCAATGAAGCGGCCATGAGCAGGTTCTATGGTGGAATACATTTCATGGAAGCCATCGAAAATGGAAGCGTTCTGGGTAAAAAAATTGGAGAATATGTGGTTAAGCGGGTTGTATTAAAAAAAAGCAAGTAACTATCTCATTTTGCATCCTGGATAAATTCTCACCAATCTGCTATGCAGCTATCATTTAACAGGAACATGCGTTCATAAAGACGGTCTGTTATTGCTTCAATGCAGGTCTGCAAAAATCATAATGCGCCACCAAATAAATTTACAATGTTGCGTTTCAAACCTTTCCGGAGATTTATTTTATCCGTTAATCTATGACCACACGGATTAAAATTTTGGGATACTTATTTTGCAGCACTGTACGATAAGGTAAAACAAACCGGAGTCCGTATATTAGCATATCTTTCTTTCGACTGCCAGATTCTCATACAACGAAAACATGCCAATGAATATGTCAAAGCCTGCGTTTACATTTTTTTGTGTCCTCGGCGTATTTTTCTTTTATACTTCATGTAATAATAATACCGGTAAGCAAGCAACTGCTACGCCTGGTACAACGGCTCAAAAAGGCTCCTATGCATATGATGCAGCTTTCCTTAAGCAACACACCGGTGAAGCACTGCAATTAATCAGACCGGATGGGATGGGGAAAATATTGTTATCAGCGCAGTACCAGGGCAGGGTAATGACCAGTACTGCTTCGGGTGACAGCGGCACCAGTTTCGGTTGGTTGAATTATGATTTAATTGCCGCTAAAGAAAAGCGAAAGCAATTTAACCCGGTTGGTGGTGAAGAACGTTTCTGGATGGGTCCCGAAGGCGGGCAGTATTCCATATATTTCAAAAAAAATGATTCATTTAATATTGCTCACTGGCAGGTGCCTTCATTTATAGATACAGATACCTATAAAATTGTACAGGCTGATCCGGCTTCGGCAATTTTTTCTGCAACCGCCAGTTTTTCCAATTATAGCGGTACCAGCTTCGCTATTAATATTGAAAGAAAAATAAGCCTGCTTGCAAAAGATGCATTGCAACAGATATTAAAGACAACCATACCGGAGGGTATTCATTTTGTGGGCTTTGAAACAGTTAATACCATCACCAACACGGGCAATGAAGACTGGTCAAAAGAAAAAGGGCTTTTATCGGTGTGGTTGCTGGGCATGTTTACACCCGGTCCGGAAACAAGCGTGATTATTCCTTTTCACCCGGTAGCCAATGCCAAATCTTATATCACCTCTGATTACTTTGGTAAAATACCACCAGAGCGTTTACTGGTAACAGATAGTATTTTATATTTCACTACAGATGGAAAATACCGGAGTAAAATAGGATTATCGCCATTTGTTGCTAAACCCATAGCAGGCGCATTCGACTTTAAAAAAAATGTACTTACCATCATTATTCCTGAAATCAAAGAGAAAGGATCTTATGTAAACAGCAAATGGGAGTTGCAGAAAGAACCTTATAAAGGAGATGTGATTAATTCTTATAATGATGGTCCGCTTGCAGACGGAACGCAGATGGGGCCTTTCCTTGAAATTGAATCATCGTCGGCAGCCATGTCATTAAAAAAATCGGAGAAAGGAATATACAGGCAAACAACCTGTCATTTCCAGGGAGATTACGCCGCATTAAAATTACTGGCCAAAGAATTATTGGGTGTTGATTTGGATACGGTGAAAAAATAGACAGAACGCAGTATTGTAGAGACACGATGCATCGCGTCTCACAAATACCGGTCTACAGATTTAATAAACAAAATCTCATTGCTCCCTTCTCCTTTGGAGAAGGGTTGGGGATGAGGTAAAACCAACAAAATGCAAAAACTAACCGGTGCTTTATTTATTTGTTTGATGATTGGTTGTTCTGCCATCGCGCAGCAAAAATTTGGTGGCATAGATAATAACATGGGCAACCTGTACCGGCTGTCAGATGCAAAATCCCGATCTATCAGTCCGGAAAATTTTAATGGCGAAAAGGGTAAAGGTGGTATGGCCACCACCGGAACAGGTGCGAATGCTTCACGTGATCTTGGGCGCGGCTGGAAGGTGAGCCCCAGTGTTGTTATAAAATCAAAAACTGTGTATACCGTTGCAGAGATTGACGGATCGGGTTCTGTACAGCATATATGGATGACACCTACCGGCAACTGGCGCTATTCTATTTTGCGTTTTTATTGGGATGATGAGGCTACACCCTCTGTGGAAGTACCAGTGGGAGATTTTTTTGCAATGGGATGGGGGCAGTACTCGCCGTTGCAATCACTGGCGGTTTGTGTAAACCCGGGCAGCGCGTTTAATTGTTACTGGCCTATGCCTTTCCGTAAGAAGTGTAAAATAACCATGGAAAATATTGATGACAAGGATATGGTATTGTATTACCAGGTTGATTATGTGTTAACTGAGGTAGCCAGTGATGCAGGTTATTTTCATGCACAGTTCCGCAGAACAAACCCTTTGCCGCTTAAAACAGATTATGTATTGGTAGACAGTATCAAAGGCAAAGGCCAGTATGTAGGTACTTATATAGCATGGGGTGTACACAACAATGGCTGGTGGGGAGAAGGCGAAATAAAATTCTTTATGGATGGTGATACTGAATATCCAACTATTTGCGGTACCGGTACAGAAGATTATTTCTGCGGCTCTTATGATTTTGATACGCGCAAAAAAAATAGCGCAGGTGTTGAAGAAACAAATTACACAGAATTCAGCACGCCTTATACCGGGTTGCACCAGGTTATAAAAGGAGACGGACATTATGGTATAGCGCAGCGTTTTGGTTTATACCGGTGGCATATAACCGATCCTATCAGGTTTGAGAAAAACTTGAAAGTTACCATACAGGCCCTGGGCTGGCACAGCGGTGGGCGTTATCTTCCATTGCAGGATGATATTGCGTCTACCGTGTTCTGGTATCAAACTGATCCGCATGGCTATTTTCCAAAACTGCCGGGCAAAGATGGTCTGGAGGTTAATTAGTTGATTGATGCAGGTTAAGGAACTGGGAATTTGTAATTAGGAATTGAGGCTTTCGGATCCGGGACCGGTGTCTCACCGGACGCAACCAAGGGCAGTGATTTCTACGGGGTTGTTGGTGTTTACCAGCAATTGAATCTGACCTAAATTTTTTTTTTGATGAATAGATGGAATAAAATACTTGGTTTTGCCTTGCTGCTGTTTATGAATGGTCATGTGTTGCATGCCCAGCAAACCATCGCCATTACCAAAGACAAACTACAGGAT
>JBDSOC010000267.1:0-29817 GCA_039915085.1 Chitinophagaceae bacterium | reverse complement strand
TTCTCAAGTTGATTGACGGGGATTAGCAACCTCACAAGACCATCCAATGTCCTGAAATAACCGTCCAGTAACTTTGTTCAATATCCAATGAAACCCAGCGAAGTCCAATGTCAATCAACTTATTTTTTTTCCAGTCCCCTCCCTACGAAATACAAGACGATATTAAACTGTCGGCACGCCCAAAGCTTTAAGAGCTGGCTATTTGAAGTACGTAAAGTATCCCTGGATTACTGAAGTTAACATATTTTTTTACCAATTCCTGTGAAAGACAGAGGAACCGAATTTCCAAAGAAACCTGTCCCGTTTTTAAAATGTGCGCAAGAAACTGAGCATTCCTTGAAAAACCTTATCCTAATTCTACAGTTCTTTTTACTACCATATCAGCCTGCTTTTTAATAAGCAATGAAAAAATAAAGTAGCGAAAGCAATGGTGCGGCAAAGCATTCTTGTTTCCTTGGTTTACTTAAAGCATTGCAAAAAAAAGCAGGTTTTTTTATGCCCGGCCTACAACCAGGTTATATAAACCCCATGTTTATTCTTGCCCAATAAATCGAAGATCATTCTTCCGAACAAAAAATACATAAAGGTTTTCACTAAAAATTGGGCAGGAGATTCTACCTCCTGCCCCTGCATTTAATCTACATCACCCTTGAACTCAGCCAGGCCAAAAGAAAAACAAATCTGCATTAATGAGATTTGCATACTAAATAGGATAAGGCTTAATGGCTGCTGGTCTCGTTATCAAAATTAGAGAAGATGCAAAACCAGCAATGTGAAAAAACACTAAAAATAAATGTTTCTTTCTCCCTGAGTTTACGCAAAAAAATAATAATATATTGCAATTATTTATAATGCAATTATTGCGTGATAACATATAAGATTAAATGCTAAATTATATTTACTGCCAGGTTAATATATACCAAAAAAAAATCCTTTAAAAATGCCTGGTGTTTTCAACATTTTTTTATGAGGAATAAAACATGGATTTGTTGAAATGCAATTATAACTTTCCGAAAATTATTTAGAATTAGATGTTACAATTAATTGCTGATATTAGTAAATATGCGCTTATTTGTGTAGCACTATTAAGTTTTTGTGTTGGTCTAAAATTTAGAAAAAGACATAGAGAGCTTAGCCATTTATACATCTATGCGCTTGCCTCGGCCTGCCAAAGTATAATTTATATATTTCTTTCGGCATCCAAAAAAACAATACCTATAAATATATCCATCCACATATTTTTGATTATAGAATTAAGCTGTATATTTTTTTTCTTTTATAAGACAGATATTCTAACAAAAATTGTAAAAATATATTTATTATTTATGTTTTTACTATGCATTTTCTTTTACGTCTATTTTATTTTTAATTCAAATCTTTTAAATAGAAACGTAATTAACATTTATTATAAAGAATCATTAATTGTTCTGATCCCATGTTTTATTTATCTATTCCAATTGTTTCTAAAACCTCCTATTTTGAATCTATTAGAAGAGCCTTCCTTCTGGTTTAATGCTGGCTTACTTATATATTTTGTTTTGACGTTTCCAATATTTTTAATGGTAAATTATTTTATTAAAACATCCATGTCACTCTTACTAGGCATTGTTAATTATATAGGCTACATTCTTATTTTTTCATTTCTGATAAAGGCATATTTATGCAAGCCAAAAACAACGATATAATTTTATTTGTTATAATAACTACCATTGTGCTATTATTCATGCTATCTTTTATAGCGGCTGTTCTTTTTTTATATCAAAAGAAAAACATTGTTTACTTCAAACAATTAGAAGACGTAAAAAATAATCATGAAAAAAGCCTGTTAGAAACCCAGTTAGAAATACAGGAGCAAACTTTCCAGAACATTTCAAGGGAGATACATGATAATATTGGTTTATCGTTGACATTGGCAAAACTTCAGCTAAATACAATTGACTATACCCAAACCCCGACAACAATTGAAAATATGGCCTCTTCAATAGATTTAATCAGCAAGGCTATCAATGATCTGAGTGATATTTCAAAAAGCTTCCATTCAGAAGCTATTAAAACCAATGGCCTTTATAACACCCTGAAAATGGAAACTGAAAAAATTAACCGCTCAGGCAAACACCTGGTAAAATTTACCGAAGAAGGAAATATTATTTTCCTGGATGCTAACAAAGAACTTATATTATACCGCATTGCACAGGAATCTTTAAATAATATTTTAAAATACGCAAACGCTTCCTGCATATTTATTAAATTAATCTATGAAAGTAACCATGTAATATTTTCAATTGAAGACAACGGAAATGGTTTTGATAAAGATGAAATAGAAAAATACCGGGCCGGAAAAATACATACCGGCCTTAGCAACATACGTAACCGAACAAAAACACTTAACGGCACTTGTACTATAGATAGTAGTCCCGGAAATGGCACTATAATTTGTATAACAGCCCCTTATTAAAAAAGCAATGACAGAACAAATCAGTATTGTAAAAATAGCTATGGTGGACGATCACATATTGCTGCGCAACGCATTGGCAAAACTAATTGCTGGGTTTGAGAATTGCCGGGTGATTTTAGAGGTAGACAATGGCAAAGAATTAATAAATCAAATGAAAGCAACAGATCTGCCCGATGTTATCTTGCTTGATTTAAACATGCCCGGAATGGATGGATTTGAAACAGCTGCCTGGCTTCATGCCAATTACCCTGCCATCCATATCTTAATGCTTACCATGTACGAAAGCGACCAGGCGTTGATAAGATTATTGCAGTCTGGGGTAAAAGGATTTCTGAAAAAAGATATCCACCCTTCAGAATTAAGTTTCGCCATCCGATCCGTAGTACAATCGGGGTTTTATTATTCGCAGCAGGTATCCGGTAAACTGGCCAATCTTTTCCGGAGTAATAATGGCAGTATTATGGCCCTTGAGAGAGCCATGCTTACAGATCCGGAAATTATTTTTTTAAAACTTGCTTCCAGTGATATGACCTATAAAGAAATTGCTATGAGGATGAAATTAAATCCCAGGGCGGTAGACAGCCTGCGGGATCATCTTTTTGAAAAACTGGAAGTAAAAAGCCGGGTGGGCCTCGCCATGTATGCAATACGACAGGGAATAGTCGCTTTATAAAATACAAGGCTTGTCCAACCTGTTTAAAAGAATTTAAATGATTTAGTCAATCAATTTATTCCGCATGCCATACATAATTAAACCTGCAATGGTTTTAGCGCCTACCTTGGTTTTCATATTCTGCCGGATGGTTTCAACGGTGCGCGGACTCAGGAAAACTTCTTTAGAAATTTCTTCTGTGGTTTTATCTTCGGCCAGTAATTTTAAAATGCGCACCTCTTTTTCTGAAAATTTTACCGGGTTGGGGTAAAACTGGCGTACCTGCCGTTTGGTCTGCAGTTTGGATAATACGGCTTTATTGACCAGCTCGTTAAAATAAAAATCATCATTCATACAGGCAAGAATTGCCTGGTAAATTTCTTCCGGATCAGTGGTTTTGGTAAGATAAGCGTTGGCGCCCATTTCCATCATCTTACTTATCATTTCCTGGTCATCATACATCGTTAATACGATAATCTTTACATCTTCATATTCCTTACGCAGTAACGGAATTGCGTTAATACCGTCTATTTCAGGCATCCTTATGTCCATAAGCAGCACATCGGGCTTTTTTATCTGCATTTTGTGCATCAGGTCCTTGCCGTCTTCAGCCTCCCATAAAATTTTAAGATATTCCTTGTTTTTCAGGGCCATCCGGATGCCATCCCTGAAAATTTTGTGATCATCGGCAATGGCGACTTTAATTTGTAGATCTGTGCTCATAAGAGGCATTGGTTTATAAATGGGTTATTGGCTGCCTGTATCAATTTATTTTATAAACAATAAAATGGCATGGCTATAAACTAAAGAACTAATAATCAGCTTAACTATATACCTCTTATTCAAATTCCGGCAACTTGCATTTTTACCTTTTTTTTGGTAATTACCACAGTTTTAAAATGCCGTAATTCCGCGCTTGTCTTATCTTTTATTGATATTTATCTTTGTATACTAAGGATATCTTTATCCGTATTTATTTGACCTTCAAGTCAGACATCTGGAAACGGTAAACCCCCGTTAAAATTGCCATAACAGGCAGTTCTCATCAAA
Organism: Chitinophagaceae bacterium; assembly: GCA_039915085.1. GTDB lineage: Bacteria > Bacteroidota > Bacteroidia > Chitinophagales > Chitinophagaceae > JACMLD01. Next base: position 25,660 of record JBDSOC010000267.1, on the reverse strand, counting down.
AACTTTATTAAGCCGCATTTTATATACTAAACTCCAAAATTCCGGGATCCAAACATATTCACCTTTGTGAATATGTTTTTTTTGCTTTTAAGATAATTCTCCAAATCTTTACGTAAAATTACTATTTACGAGTAGTGAAAATTCGTAGTTTTACGAAGTATAATTACCTAAAAAAATCGCTGAAAACCTTATCCTGCCTAACTTTCAGCAATTTATAACATTTTGGTAAAACTACGTGCGCATTGTACATTCTTTTTTTTTTAATGTATTTCGTATCGCATTTATGTCTCCAAACCTCCAAAAAACTGTATTTATGTTGCAAACTGAACTCACTCAAAGAACAACCGCCCAAATCGGCGAAGCTATTTCCCATGAACTGGGCGCACAAATGATTACGGATTTTCAGTCCGCTAACCCAACTGATACTAAAAGCTACCAGATCGGGCGCAAAATCATTGAGCAAATCTTATCTCAACCAGGTTGCGCGGGCGTTCAATTTTATAATGCTTACAATGAAGCGGGACAAAAAACATTGGTGTATGTTGGTATTGACGAAGCTGGTAAATCTATTGTAAAGTACACTACTGTAACTAAAGAAGGTGGATTAGGTTCTGAAAAAGCAATCGTTGCAGACAGAACTGTCAACCAAGACACCGAATTTGATACTTGGGAGTGGCTTACAGCATAATTCTTTCAAATGAGACTACGGTTTCTTATATTTGAGGAAACGTAGGCTTTTGAAAGTTTTAGTACTATTAAGCACATACTCTTCAATTTTACCTATTGCCGCCTGTTTATTTAAATTACCAATAATAAACAGGCGGTTTTATGCTATATTACTATACTGCATCCTTTCTCTGCTCACAGATTTGTCTTTTAAGTATCTCCATATATATATAAAAGTACATCCCGATCTACAATTCTTTATTTTAAGCTCCTTTACTATACTGGAATACAGCCTATTTTCTTTCTTCATATATTGTTCTCTAGCAAACAAAATTCTCCGGATTACTGTCATAATTGCAAGTATACTATTTATTTCATTTTGTATAATATACTACAATATGGACAGACTCAACATCTTTGATTCTTTACCTGCTTCATTAGAAAGTTTAATAATTATCGTCTTTTGTTTATTTTACTTTTATGAGCAAATAAGTATCCCAACAGTCTCAATTATATATTCAAATTCGACATTTTGGGTTATTATTGGAATTCTATTCTACCTTTCGGGAACCTTATTTTCTTATTTGTATGTCGCAAGCTTACCCAAAATAGAAAGTTTTAAACATTGGTATATACCTAATTTGTTTAATATTCTTATTAAAATCCTGTTTACTATAGCATTTTCATTAAATAAAGATGACCTGCCTGAAAAACTTACTATGAAAAGACAAAGCTATATCTAAACTAAAAACCTTGAAGTAAATAAAATAAAAACCCCCAAACCCTATAGCTATAACTCATGTTTTTATTACAGGCTAATACCCAAAACGGCATCCCAACAGTGATATTCTTTGGTACCATTGGTATGCTAACCCTTGCCGTGGGGCTGATAGTATTCATTATCTTTCACCAGCGCAAGGTTATCCGCTACCAGGGCACCCTGCAACGCATGGAGCAGGATCAGCAACGTATGTTACTGAATGCGTCCATACGCCTGCAGGAAGAAGAACGCCAGCGGCTGGCAGCCGATCTTCATGATGATGCAGGCCCGCTGCTTGCAACTGCACGCCTCTATCTTAATGAGAACCTCGTCAACATGGACAAAGCCTCCCAACTGCAAAGTATTTACAACGCCAAACAAATTATTGATGATACCATTCAGCTGATCCGTAATATCTCTCATAGCCTGATGCCCCCTACGCTTAAAAACTTCGGGCTTGAATCGGCTGTCAATGATCTGTTTCAAAAAATAAGCGGCTCCGGCAGCCTGAACGCCAGTTGCCGGTTTCATGATTATAAAGAGAGACTGAAAACAGAAGATGAACTTATTCTTTTCCGCGTGTTACAGGAACTAATCAATAATATCCTGAAACATAGCAACGCCAGTTTTATTCATGTTACCCAGAACATCAACGGGGACCGGTTTTTTCTCCGCCTTCACCATGATGGGCGCGGACTCACCCAGGCAGACTTTGAAAAATTGAATAAAAGCCCTGTGGGATTGGGTTTAAAAAATATCCAGAGCCGACTGAAATTGTTAAGTGGAAACATATATTTTGAAAAAGACGTATCGCAAACCTATTATAAAGTAACCATAGAATTATCCAAAGAAGAAGTACTCTGATAAAATGAAAGTAGAAAATAAGCGTTTAAATACTGAAAATTTGTAATTTAGCTTTTTTCCAATATCACATGAACCCCATGAGCCTGATTAAAGTAGCCATAGCAGACGATCATAAAATATTCCGTAAAGGAGTTATATTATCTCTTCGCCCCTACGCAAATATTAAATTTGTAATGGAAGCGGAAAATGGTCAGGATTTAATTGATAACCTGCCCGGCGAAGAAATTCCAGAAGTCATCCTGATGGATCTGCGTATGCCCCGGAAAGACGGTATAGAAGCTACTAAATATGTTGCCAAACATTTTCCCCAAATACATGTTATTTGTCTCACCATGTTTGAAGATGAACGTTTTGTAAGCCATATGATGGAAGTGGGCGCCAATGGTTATCTTCTGAAAAGCGCGGAACCTCAGGAAATAAAAAAAGCCATTATGGAAGTTGTATCGAAAGGTTACTACCTTAATAATTTTGTAAACCGGATATTGCTTAAAAAATCCCACTCAAAACAAAAAATTACGCCCAATCTCAGCCAGGAAATCACTATCAGCGATAGAGAAAGGGATGTGCTTAAGTATATCTGCATGGAGTTTACCGCCCAGGAAATAGCACAAAAACTGGAAGTAAGCCCGCGCACAGTAGAAGCTATTAAAGACCGTCTAATGGAAAGATTTGGAGTAAAAAATACGGCAGGTCTCGTGTTTTTTGCGGTAAAAAATAATTTAATAGATTAATAAGCCGGCAATTCCAGCCATATAAAGGGTATAAAATCATATTTTCATTTCAGGAACATCATCCGCTGCTGCCAGCTTACCTGCAGTTTTACTCCTTATTTCTTCAACAGTTATTCCAGGCGCCCTTTCCACCAGTACAAACCCTTCAGGAGTTATATCTAAAACAGCCAGTTCAGTTACTATACGCTTTACACATTTTACGCCTGTCAGCGGAAGTGTACAGGCCGGTAATAGCTTTGATTCTCCCTTTGGATTTGTATGCATCATTGCCACTATTATATTTCTTGCACTTGCCACCAGGTCCATTGCCCCACCCATTCCCTTCACCATTTTTCCTGGAATTTTCCAGTTAGCAATATCCCCGGTTTCACTTACTTCCATCGCTCCCAAAACCGTTAGATCCACCTTTCCAGCACGTATCATTCCAAAGCTTTCAGCACTGTCAAAAAAAGCACCCCCAGGCAAAATGGTCACGGTTTCTTTTCCCGCATTAATCAGATCGGCATCTATTTCCGCTTCCTGCGGATATGGCCCCATACCAAGCATACCATTTTCACTTTGCAGTGTAATAGTCATGTCCTTTTGTACGTAGTTGGCCACCAGTGTAGGAATGCCAATACCAAGATTTACATACATTCCATCTTTTAGTTCCTGTGCGATGCGTTTGGCGATGCCGTATTTATCTAAAGCCATGGGAGAAATTTTTTAGACCCTAATTAACACGAATGAATAATAATTAACACTAATTGATGCGAATTTAAACACGAATCAATACCAGAAAACATGCAAGGCTATCAACTTATTAACCGTCAGCTAATTTGTACAGTTTTGCGTTCAATCCTTTTTTCATAATTGCCCCCCTGAAAAATGCGGTGCACATAAATACCAGGTACATGAATTTGATCAGGATCCAGTTCGCCAGGTTGCACAAGCTGTTCAACTTCAGCAATAGTAATATCACCCGCCTTTGCCATGGAGGTAGAAAAATTGCGGGTGGTTTTACGAAAAACAAGATTGCCCATGGTATCCCCTTTCCAGGCTTTAACAATAGCAAAAGATGCATGCAATGCATGTTCCATTAAATATTGCTTTCCATTAAATTCACGTACCTCCTTTCCAGCTGCTATCTCTGTACCGTAGCCGGCCGGCGTAAAAAATGCCGGTATTCCCATGCCCGCCATCTGAATACGTGTTGCAAGTGTACCCTGGGGTATAAGATCTACTTCCAGTTCACCGTTCAATAATTGTCTTTCAAATTCGGCATTCTCTCCTACATAAGAACTCAGCATTTTTTTTATCTGTCGTGTTTGAAGCAGCAGACCCAAACCAAAATCATCTATACCTGCATTATTTGATATACAGGTAAGGTCTTTAACGCCCAGCTCTATTAAAGCAGAAATACAATTTTCTGGTATACCACACAATCCAAAACCGCCCAGCATAATACTAGCGCCATCTTCAATACCTTTCAGGGCATCATGGGCATTGGGAAATACCTTATTCATAAAATATTTTTTAGATAACGCTTACTGTTTTTTAAGATGATTTGTAGCAGAATCAAGTTTGAGTTTATTCAATTTGATACGCTTCATAGCAGCCTTTCTTCCAGCTGTAGTAGTATCTGCTTTTGGCCTATATACTTTAATGGGTTGCGTGGATGGCTTCACAGCAACACTGTCAGGCTTGATTTTTTTTAGCTCAGTACGTTTTAAACCCGCCTTTGCAATACTATCAGCTTTGTGTTTTTCCATTTGAATATGCTGCATACTGGCTTTTGTAGAAACACTGTCAGACTTGGGTTTATACAACTCAGTACGTTGCCTGCCCGCTTTTGTGGCAATTGAATCAAACATTATTTTGGTAATATCCGGATGCGCCATATAAAACTGGTAGCTCCTTTTAAAATCACTCATGGATGTTTTGTTCAAATCAAACACCTGCTGGTATATTTTCATTCTTTCGGTACTGCTCTTTTTACTTGAATCACGGACCACTATGTTATTTACATATTCATCAGCCTGCATTAACTGCCATATAATTATTTCCATCTTATCCCGGGGTATTATATCAGAAGGGATTGTACTGCTTCCACAAGACGCAATTAACCATACCATAAGCAGCAAAGAAATCAGTAACCTCATCTCAGTTCCTGTTTGTAATTATTGGCATTGGAAATATCCATTTTTGAAAGCAAATCCAGGGCGCGGCTTTTTTCATCCGGCGTTGTTTTTTTAAATATTCCAATAAGCTCTCTCGCCCTTCCCTGTAAAAAAAATTGCACACCCATACTATTGGGATTTTCTGTATTGATATTATTAAGAAAATTAAGAGTGTTTAATACAGCTGTTCTTGCTTCCGTTTCATTGTCATACATATTGTCCATACCCAGCCGGTAGTAACTGTGAATTGCATCGTGAAGTATTGCATATTTGCTGTTGGTAAGATTATCTGCAAGCCAGTAACGGTTTCGCTGCCCGTCAAAATTGCGCCAGCCCACAATATCCCTGCTGTCCGGCGCATTACTTACAATATTCTGTGCCTTTTGAAAATATGGATCGCCACCCCGCAGCGAAAATGAATCGAAATTCATTCCCAGTATAATATTAACATAATATGCCAGTACTGCAGTAAGATTAGAAACAAGCGGATCTGATCCTGAAACGCGGTTCTCATTAAATTCAACCGGCTGAAATTCTACATAACGGAACACAACAGCATCATCTATAAAATTAACCAGCGGGCTGTCATAAGAAGAATTATACACCGGCCTGGCCGCTTGTACAGTAAGTGATGCCTTGTAAACATTATCAGTGGATACTTCAGCAATATTCAGTAAAAAATTACATACTATTTTTTCATTTGCCTGGAATGTTTCATTGGTCCATTTGCGGTTATTCAAAAAAGTATTCAGTGCGTTCTGTAATGTCTGAAAAACCTTTTTGTCGATTTGCGAGCCTACACGGCTGGAGTTTATATTTATTTTTGCCTGTAGTTCCTGTGCGTGAAGGGCAACAGTTATGAAGGAAGTAAATCCCAGGAAGAGTGTTATAAACCGTTTAAACATATAGCATTTTTACTATTCTATCAACGATATCTTTAGCTACTTGTTGTTTGGATTTTTGACCATACACCAGCTCATTCCCGCCTTTTTCAAAGATGGTGACCTTATTGGTATCATGTCCAAAGCCAGCACCCTCATCGTTAAGTGAATTCAGCACAATGATATCAGCATTCTTCTTTGTTAATTTATTGCGTGCATATTCTCTTTCATTGGTATTTTCCAAAGCAAAACCCACCAGTACCTGGCCATCTTTTTTACGTTCCCCCAAGGACTGTAAAATATCTTTGGTTTTAACCAGTTCCAGCAGCATACTCTCCCCGTTTTTTTTAATTTTTTCTTTGGCAATAGTAGCAGGTTTATAATCTGCTACAGCCGCACTCATTACTGCAACATTTGCATTGTCAAAAAGCCCGGTACAGCTCTTATACATATCTTCCGCTGTCTCCACTTTATAAATGCTTATGTTTTTGTGATGTGCAGTTATACCCGATGGACCCAGTACCAGGTTAACCTTTGCCCCGCGTGAAGCAAGTTCTTCAGCTATAGCAATGCCCATTTTGCCTGAAGAATGATTACCTATGAACCGAACCGGATCCAAAGGTTCATGTGTAGGACCTGCTGATACAAGAACTGTTTTACCATGCAGATCACCCGGCAAAAAAAACCGCTGCTCAATAAAAGAAAGGATAGCTGAAGGTTCCGCCATACGTCCTTCTCCGTACAAACCGCTGGCAAGTTCTCCTTTTTCTACAGGTATCACCGTTATTCCATGTGCTTCAATGGTTACCAGGTTGGCTTTGGTTGCAGGATGGTGCCACATATCCTCATCCATTGCAGGCGCCACTGCTACGGGGCAGGTAGCAGAAAGATAAGTTGCCAGCAAAAGATTATCGCAGAATCCATGAGCCATTTTAGCAATGGTATTACAACTCAGCGGGGCTATTACAAAAAGGTCAGCCCATCTGCCCAGCATAACATGATTAGACCAGGAATCTGATTGAAACAGATCTATAACGACAGGATTTTTAGACAGTGTTGATAAGGTAAGGGGGGATACAAAATCCCTGGCAGCAGGCGTCATTACAACTTTTACTTCCGCACCTGCTTTTACCAGTTCCCTTACAAGTAAAATAGTTTTATACGCAGCAATGCTTCCTGTTATACCAATCAATATTTTTTTGTCCTGAAACATACTTAAAATTATGTTTTTTCTTTAAGCAGTGTGTATTTGCAAAACCAGGCAAAAATAAAAAAGCGACATGGCAGCATGGCCTGTCGCTTTTATTTTCTTAACGGAAAAGACTAACTGAATAAATTGTCTTCATTTTTCCGGTGGTATATTTTATCTTCCATAAATTCCTGGGTAGCCAGCAAAGCAGGATTTGGCATACGCTCATATGCTTTTGATATTTCAATCTGCTCTTTGTTTTCGTGAATTTCTTCCAGGCTGTCTGTATGACTCGCGAATTCTTCCAGTTTATTATGTAATTCTTCTTTCAATGTAATATTAATCTGGTTGGCCCTTTTGGCAACAATAGCGATAGATTCATACAAATTGCCGGTTTTGGCTTTAATATCTGTAAGATTTTTAGTTTCCACCACATTGCTTGTGCTTGAACTAAGCTGCCTTCTTAATCTGCTCATTTTTCAGGTTTTTAATATTAGTTTGTGATAAGGTAAAATATCTTTCTGCATCTTTCAATAATTTGCTTTCCGGATACCGGTCTACAAAATCATGGTACTCTGTAATCACTACTTCAAAACGTTCTTCTTTTTTATCTTCAATGCTTAAGGAAGCATATTCAAAATAAGATTTAATTATCTGTAATTTGTATTGGTCGCCTTTGTCAGAATCAGGAAAATTATTCATCAGGTTTGCATACGCAATGGCTGATGCTTTATACTGACTCAGGTTAAAATACAGTTCAGCGCTTTTTAATTCTTTCAATTCCATTTTTATACGGCACTTATCAATAATTTCCGTGGCTTCCTTATTTCTGGCTGAACCCGGATGAGTATTAATAAAGGTTTGCATAAAACCCATTGTCTTGGTGGTATTGGTCTGATCCAATTCTACTTTGGGGGATTGTTTATAATACGTATAAGCACGCATATAATCCATTTCTTCGGAATGCTTGCTGTTTGGAAATACTTCTACAAAAGATTTAAACAGGTTTTCCGCGCTTAAGTAATCCCTCAGATAGTAAGTACAAAAAGCATACTTATAATACAGATCTTCAAACCTGTCTGTTCCTTTATATATAGGAAAGAGCTCTTCATACAATTGCTGCGAAAAATTGTATTTTTTCTTTTCATAATACTGATCAGCCATTTTCAGCTTATACTCGTAGTCTTTACTCTTTTGTACTTTGCTGAAACCTGAACATGCCGTAAAGGTGAAACTTATAATAATCAGTGCTGCTATAATCCTCATAAAGGTGGGCAAAGTTAATTGTTTTGGGCAAAAATGAAAGGAAAAAATCATCATTCCAAAAGCCTGTAGTTAAGGATAATATAAAAACCCTCCGGAAGGGAGGGTTTTTACAGTTATTGAGCAAGATTGTATTATTTTTTCTTTCTCAGGTTCGGATGTGGAGCAGGAACAGTGTTTGGACCTTCTTCATTTGTACCGTCCTTAAGATCAATGGTATTGCTGTCACCTTCACCCAGGCCGAATTTAAAGATAAAGCGGTCTTCGCTAATACCCTCTTTTTCTACAAGGTACTTAATTACAGCATTTACCCTATCCCAACTTAATTGCTGAGCGGCTTTGCTGCTTTCGCCATATCCGCTAACAGCTACTTTACAATTAGCGTTATTGCGCATTTTTTCTGCCACACTTGCTAAAACAGCTTGTGCGTCTTTGCTTAAAGTTACAGTACGGCCTGTAAATGAAACACTTGGTAAATCACCAATTCCGCAACCACGACCTCTTACCAGCATGCTATCCATTTTAGCACTCATTTCTGCGCAACAAGCCGGAGGAGGACATTTACCTACACCATCAGCATCTACTGGCTGGCACTGCGTTGGAGTAATTAACTCCTTGTCTTTTATATCCGGAACACCATCGCCATCTGTGTCTTTGCTAACACCATGAGAGTCAACTGGTGCGCCTGCAGGCGTATTAGGCTCATGATCAAACTGGTCTGTTACACCGTCACCGTCAGCATCGTCCAATATTGGTTTGGGAAGCTTCATGTGGCGGGGAGCGTTAATTTCATTATATGCATAATCCAGGGGATTAGCCCACCATAATGGTTCAACAGCTTTTTTACCTAAATTATAATTCAGGCCAATTGAAAAGAAATTGTAAGAATCAAAATCCCTGGTCTGAGCAGGTACATTTGGAGCAACATTCGCACCTTGAATAAAAGTATTTTCCTGCCATTGCTGACCATCCAGTAAATCTGTTTTAACTGCTGTAAACCTTTCTTCTATAGCCAGGTTAAATTTATTGGAAAGCTTGAATGCCATACCCACACCTATCTGGAAAGAAGGCTTGAATGACTTACCAAATAATTTAGGTTGCAGTGGATCAATCTCAGCATGGGTCTCGTAAGACTTGTCCATACCTGCTTTTAATATTTTTTTAACGTCTTTACGGTTAGAATAAGTACCAGAAGCGGTACCGTTAAATAAAGCCTTATAAGGGGTGGCTCCATTAAGAGCATTAATCCAGGTATCATAAATAGAACCTCCAATACCTCCAAACGCATACAAATTGAATCCTGTCTTAGCTTTATGAAACCTTACGTTGTTTAAAGTTACAACTCCCTGAATGCTAAGATCTTGTATAGTTGTTTTATAATTGTAAAAAACTTTATCAGTAGCTGCATTATAGCCATTGCTTACCCACGCAGGGTTTCTTGTATAACCTGAAGCAGCACTAAAATTCAATCCCCTGGCGCGGTTCCAGGTATATTCAGCACGAAGAGAAAATACATAACCAAGCGCTTTACGAACATGGACACCGAAACCGCCTGTTGGGAACACGGAACGTACATCACCAGCTACACTTGAAATTCCACCTTTAATACCTATTTCCCACTGGTTACGCGGCTTTGCCGGAAAAGGATAAGCATTATTCAAAAACTCATTGTGCTGGGGCTGTCTCGAGGCGGGTATCAGAGAAGAATCCTTGACATCATAACCTGTTTGCACCTGCGCAAACGAAGCCGACGCAAAGAGGCATATTATGCCCGATAAAAAAACATTCTTTTTGCTTGCCATAACTATTTTTTATGAAGATTTAATACGAATACAAATACCATTGCTGGTGCAAAAATATCATTTAGTTAAAATATACCAAATTTTTTTCGGAAATGAACAATGTACATGTTGTTGCATTTCATAGTTTTGAGACAACCTAAAGGCCAAATATGTTGCACAATCTGTTTTTAAAACCCGAATATTGTAATTTACCGGTTCATTACGTAAAATGAAACTTCCCCCACCCGTTATAGCCAAGGAGTTAGAAATCTTTGAAAAAGTCTTCAAAGAGTCAGTTAAAAGCCATGTTTCCCTGCTGGACACCATAATGCGGTACATTGTAAAGCGCAAGGGCAAGCAGCTCAGACCCATGTTTGTACTTTTGTCTGCAAAACTTACAGGGCAAATCAATGATAAAACCTACAGGGCGGCATCCCTGGTAGAATTGTTACATACAGCCACGCTTGTACATGATGACGTGGTAGACGAATCATACGAGCGCCGTGGTTTTTTTTCCATTAACGCCCTCTGGAAAAATAAAATAGCGGTTTTGGTAGGCGACTACCTGCTATCAAAAGGCCTTCTACTATCCCTTGATAATGATGATTTTGAAGTGTTAAAGATTCTTTCCCACGCGGTGAAACAAATGAGTGAAGGCGAGCTTTTACAAATCGAAAAAGCCAGAAACCTTAACCTGCAGGAAGACACCTACTTTGAAATTATTAAAAATAAAACCGCTTCTTTACTTGCATCCTCCTGCGCAGCCGGTGCTTATTCCGCTTCAGGGGACCAACTGGCAACAGCAAAAATGAAACAGTTTGGAGAATGGGTGGGCGTTGCTTTTCAGATCAAAGATGATCTTTTTGATTATGGAAACGAAGACATAGGAAAACCTACCGGAAATGATATCAGGGAAAAAAAACTGACCCTGCCACTTATCTATACACTTAATAATTGCAGCGCCAGGCAGAAAAAAGATCTTATTTACATCATCAAAAATGAAAACCGGAGAAAAGAAAAAGTGAATGAGGTTATTGAAGTGGTAAAAAAAAGCGGGGGTATTGCGTATAGCCAGCAAAGAATGGAAGAATACCGTGATAAAGCTTTGCAGTTGCTGTATGAATTTAATGACTCGGATGTGCGGCAATCATTGGAAGAACTGGTGAGATATACAACAGACCGGAAATATTAATACAACCTTATAAACCTTATCAACCTTATCCTTATGCAAAAAAGGTGGAAAATATTAACCGCCCCTGATAAAGAAGTAAACGAATTACAGCAATCACTTAAAGTAAGTCCTGTTATTTGCAAAATACTTGTACAAAGAGGCATCGAAACTTTTGAAAAAGCGAAAAATTATTTCAGGCCTCAACTTGAACAGTTGCACGATCCCTGGCTGATGAAAGACATGCGGAAGGCCTGCAACAGGATCTTTGATGCAATCAGCAAAAAAGAAAAGATATTGGTATTTGGCGATTATGATGTAGATGGTACCACCGCAGTAGCCAGCATGTACCAGTTTTTACAAAAAATTTATTCGCCATCATTGGTAGCGTTTTATATACCTCACCGCTACAGGGAAGGATACGGGATTTCAAAAATGGGCATTGACCATGCAAAAGAAAATAATTTTACACTGATTATTTCACTGGATTGCGGAATAAAATCTGTTGAGCTCATTCAATATGCAAAAAATATTGGTATAGATTTTATTGTTTGTGACCACCATTTACCAGAAGAAGAATTACCACCTGCTGTTGCCATCCTCAACCCAAAACAAAAAGATTGCGGATATCCTTACAAAGAATTATGCGGTTGTGGTGTGGGTTTCAAATTGATTACAGCACTTGCACAGGAATTGCAGGTACCTGAAGAAGATTATTACTGTTACCTGGATTTGGTAGCTACCGCTATTGCTGCCGATATAGTACCCATGACGGGCGAAAACCGGGTACTTGCTTTCTATGGAATAAAAAGAGTAAATGAAAATCCCTGTAATGGTATAAAAGCATTAATTGAACTGGGGGGAATGAAAAAATTAACCATGCATATAACCAACCTGGTATTTGTTATAGCACCCAGGGTAAATGCAGCAGGCAGAATGGACGACGCAAAAAAAGCCGTTGAGATGTTCATTGAAAAAGATTACAACAAAGCTTTTGAATATGCAGAAATGCTCCACAGTGATAATACCAACCGTAAAGAAGCCGACAGCAACATAACAGCAGAAGCGCTTGCGTTAATAGAGCAGGATACCGTTCTTGTAAACAGAAAATCTACCGTAGTATTTCAACCCCACTGGCACAAAGGCGTTGTGGGTATTGTAGCGTCAAGATTAATTGAAACGTATTACCGGCCCACGGTGGTACTTACAAAAAGTGGTGAACTGGTGGCTGGCAGTGCCAGGAGCGTTGCCGGCTTTAATTTATATGAAGCTATTTATGCCTGCCGTGAACATTTGCTGGGCTATGGCGGCCATTTTGCAGCAGCGGGTATGACAATGCTGCCAGAACAGGTGGCGCCTTTCAGCCAGAAATTTGAAGAAGTAATTTCAGCTACTATAGCTGCTCATTTACTGATCCCGGAAATTATAATAGATGCAGAACTAAGCTTTACAGATCTTAACCAGGCGCTTTATAATATTATTACACAAATGGAACCTTTTGGCCCGGAAAATATGCGGCCGGTTTTCATAGTTCGTAAAGTAAGTGATAATGGATGGTCGAAAATTGTAAAAGAAGAACATGTGAAGTTTTCATTGCAGCAAAATAATATTGTTTTTAGTGGTATAGGCTTTGGTATGGCAGATAAGTTTCACCTGCTGCAATCAAAACGCCCGCTGGATGTAGTTTTTACCCTTGATGAAAATGAATGGAATGGTAATAAAACTTTGCAGCTTAAAGTGATTGATTGTATGCTTTCAGAAAATTAATTCTTAAACGTTGGACACCAGGATTGCCTGTTGGTACCACCCTGGCCATAGAATCCCTGGTTTATAACAGAGAATTCAATAGCGCCTCTTGCATTATTGTAATTACTAAGGGTTGAAGTAGTAACATCATACGTAAAAGTTATGCGCAACATTTTCCATTGAAAACCAAGCATAGGAATAAATGCGTCTCCCACGCGGTAATAAAGGCCGCCTGATAATTGTATTTCGCCATCTCCGCTAAGGTTATAACTGGCATTTAAACCACCTACCATTTCGCTGGCTTTTGCCTGGGTGGTATAATAAACCATGGGGTTTACAATGACCATATCGCTCACTTTAAAACTTCCATTTGCAAAACCAATGTAACGGGGGGCAAGACGATTATCGTATCCCGTAGTATTATCAAAAAAACTTTCTTTTGGGCGGTTTAAATGATGAACAGAAAAGCCACCATTAACGTATATTTTATCAGAAGGAAAATAAGCATAATTCAATCCGGCCTGCACATCAAGATAATTAATGGCTGTACTGGTAAATGATACTGATGACGGTACCCCTGCATCAAAAAAGCCGGTGGCTTTATTAAACTGATCAGGAAATTTTAACTGCGTGGGGTCCACACGTTTATTGGCCCAGCCAACATTAAAGCCTGCTGTTACAAGACTACCAAGACCAATCTGCTGGTGATAGGCAAGTGAACCATATACTTTGGTTGAAGTCAGGTTACCACTACCTGCCACATCTCTTAAAATTACACCCCCTACGCCCAGCCATCCATTATCAAAACGGTCACGGAAAACCTGTGCATCGCCCCAAATACTCATTGTTTTGTAAGGCGCACCCAGCACGCTTACCCACTGGCTGCGGTAGTTGGCGCCTATTCTGTAATCTGCATCCGGAATAAAGCCTGTATTGGCGGGGTTGGTGGTTAAAGGAGAATTGAAAAATTGCGAAAAATGCAAATCCTGGGCAAACGATAAAAAAGAAGAAAAAGACATTATACAGGTAAAAACAATTTTGTTGCACCATGCAGGTGCTCTGTGCGTAGTCCTGCCATTGCGGGATTGCGATTGTACCGCCAGTACTGGATTACAAGCTTGTAACAAAGAAACAATAATCATCTGCAGGTTTCTGTTCTCACGCATTGTTTAATCTTTATGTTTCAAAAATTATCTTAACGTTTCCAATTACCAATTGTTTATGCCCTGCTATCTTAGTAACGTAATATCACCTTTTTTAGTTGCCCTTGAGCCATCGGTGAATTCTACTTCCAGTGTATAGGCGTATACATCCATTGGCTGTATTACTCCTTTATATTTACCATCCCAACCAACACTTTGGCTGCTGCTTTCAAAAACCAGGTTACCAAACCTGTTATAAATACGCCACTTCATTCTGCCAATGCCAAACCCTCTTACATAAATAATACCATTCACGCCATTGGTTAGTGGTGTAAACGCATTTGGTAAATCCAGCCGGGGAACTATTATTACCACAAGGCTGGCGCCCGCCGTATCAGGACACCCTGCAGCATTGTAAACAATCAGTAATGCCTTAAATGTACCGCTGGTATTATATTGGTGATCAATATTTGCCCTGCTTTGTGTAAGCAAAGAATCACCATCACCAAAAATCCATTTAAACCGTATAGCATCCGGAGAAGAAGTATTGGTAAGCGTGTATGGAATATTTTCCTGTGGTGTAAGCGGCGAATAGGTAAATGACGCGGTTGGCTTGCCAGCCATGGTAATGCTCATTGTAACCGAGTCGATCTTATTACAGGTAGAGGTATCTACAGCCACCAGTTTTACATTATATGTACCTGCCAATGTATACGGATGCGTTGGATTGATAGCTGTAGAGGTGGTTCCATCTCCAAAATCCCAGAAAAAGCTTTGACCCGCAAGAGTAGTGTTATTAAATACTGCGGTATATGGAATACAACCCAGCGGAGGTGTTTCAAATTGTGCTTTTACCAGTGGCGATACACGCAAAGTAAGCGGTAATGAATCCGGCGAGTTGCAATAATTGGTGTCAGGTAAAACCAGTCTTACTTTATAGGTACCAGCCGCCGCAAAACTATGAGTAATGGAAGCTATTCCCGATACTACTCTTGGCGTACCATCTCCAAAATCCCAGACAAAAGACTGGTTGGTAAACGGCTTGGCGGTAGGTGATAAAGTGGACGTGTTTGTAAACTGGTAAGACAAAGACTGGCAGGGCTGGAGTTTTGCCGCGGTAAAGTTAAGAAAAGCCTCATCGTTTCTTACTCTAACGTTTACGTATACTGTATCACGGATATTACAGGTGGAAGAATCTATACCTACCAGCATTACCTTGTAACTGCCTATTGCATTATAAATATGAGAAACATTAAAATCAGCTGTTGCAAGTGTTGGTGTACCATCTCCAAAATTCCATTCGTAACTAACAGCATTTCTTACGGTATCTTTAAATTCTACTGTTAACGGCGCACATCCGGAAGTATCAATAACAGAATTAATATAGGCTCTTACACCCGCAGCTACGCCTGCAAAATTAAATGCAATTTTTACAACCCCCAGGTTACATCCCTGGTTACCGGCACCATTAAAAGGTCCTACTACATTTGGCGTAATAGGATAGGGTGGATTGGGCGCACCATTGGAACTATTCCCTTCACAATTGGCACAGATGGCCTGGTAAATTACTCCCTGCTGGTCGTACCGGCTGGTACCTCCATCTACGTGTTCACCGAATCCACTGGGACCAGAGCCGCCCTGCCCGAAGAAACTACCATATAACAATGAAGCTGCATTTTTCTGTATTACAATAAAATAAAAATCTTTATTATCGGTAAATGATTTCAAAGGACTGCCGCTAAGTGGCATACCATTGGTACCCGCCTGCCCAAATTCATCAATGTTAGCTCCGGGAAAAGGAGATCCCCCCCACCCGGATACATATACATTCTCACAACGATCTACCAGGAATGCAACAGGAGAAATATTTGGAAGTACAGACCCACTGCCAAACACTGTTGAATAAATAGTAGCTGATAAATCTTTCTGCAGTTTAACAACAAATTGTTTTGAATTAGCATTGCTGTAAGTAGCATTTTTTACAGGCCATACTCCTTCCGTAATACCCATTACATAAGGATAACCCAGTTTGTCGAACTTAAGTCCGTATATAGCATCATATCCACTGGTACCCAAAAATGTGGTAGCAATAATACCGCTTCCGTCATTCTTAAGTTCTGATATAAACCCATCAGTAAGCCCCCCCTGGAAAGTGGTGGTGCCTGTTTTTGTACCGGGAAAATCTGCACTTGAAGTAGCACCTGCAACATATAAATTGCCCGTAGAAGGGCTGATATCCATTACAAATACCCCATCATCACTTTTACCACCGATATAAGTGCTGAAAATAACATTGTTACAAGTAGGATCAATTTTTAGAATAACCCCATCCTGGGCGCCGGCAAGTGTTGACTGAAAAGGATTTGTGAGTGGGAAATCTGTTGATTGCGTCTGTGTAGCCACATAAATATTGCCGCCCCCATCAAGAATTACTTCTCCTCTTGAATCATCCCCATAAAACCTCAATGTTCTTGTTCTTTTTGGGGAATTACTACTGCCACGCTGATCTTCTATATTGGCAGCATCAAGACCAGCCCCCCCCATACGCATAGAACCAATAACAGATTTGCCATCAGCGCTTAACTTTATAACAGCTAAATCTCCGCCACCCCCTATGCCAACTAATTTTCCGGGGAAATTAGTTGAATAAGTACGGCCCATTAAAACGAGGTTGCCCTGTGGATCTGAAATCATACTCAGCGGGTAATCGTTGCCGGAACCGCCCAGGTAAGTGCTGTACATTCTTGCCGATCCGTCAGGGTTGAACCTTGTTAAACCAATATCCCAAACTGATCCACCAGGATTGGGTTGAACAGCGCCTGCCGTTATAGGATAACCGTTTCCCTGAACAATTCCTCCTCCAAAAAGACTTCCATCAGGGCCCGGCGTTGCGGTAAAACCCCAATTATCAGTTCTGCTTCCTGTAAAAGATGAAAAAATTAAAGTAGGATCTATAATGAGTGGAAGATTTGCGGAGTATGATTTTATTTTAAACCGGACTGAATTATTATTTACTATTTCATATTTACAACTGATTTCTGTTTTGCCATTTACTTTATCAAACTGGTAACTGTAAGGCTCCAGTTCTTTTACCTCGCCAACAGAAGTTTTTACATAAAGCTGGTTATTTTTAATTGTCAGTTTATCTGCTCCGGCATATTTCATTACAATATTGGCTGTATTGGCGCCGGGGTTAACTACTATATCATATTTTAAAGTGCCATTTTCTGAATAGTAACGTACATCTATACCCGGGTACATGTTTCGGTATGTAATCCCTTTATAAATTTTACACCCGCTTACCCAATTAGATGGATCATTACCAATAAAATAATTATTGTAAGATTCCTGTACTTTCTCGGGGATTATCTGCACATCATCACTGGCTCCTTCAAAATTTACTTTATAGGCATGGGCATGCAGAAAAAATGGTTCATTTCCGGGCTGACCTGGATTACCTGACGCAGAAGGCTTATCATTACGGTTGTTTGCATAGACACCACCACCGCCATTGCCGCCATTATTAACAGCGGCATTTCCACCATGGCTGAGCTGATGCAATTTTTTGAGATCCGCCTGGCTGTTTAGTAATACTGTAAAACCTTTTTTCTGTAAAAAAAAGGAACCTCCGTTCACGTCACCCATAAATTTGACTTCACTGTTCCACTGGCCTTTGTTTTCAACAAATTCAAAATTGTATTGCTGGGCAGCTAACCGGAATGTAATAATGCAGAATAGTAATAGGAATATTTGCTTTTGTGTCTTCAAAGTATATCTAATTTACCAACTTTAAACGTTATTTATCCGTAAATCTTATTTATCTGCTCCAGGATACGATCGTAATTATTCCTTTTTGTTACCAGTAATTTTACAGTTAATAAAGGCTTAATACTGAGACTTTAACTACGAAATTTTACTCCAGGCAGTTTTGCCTTTTTGAGATTGCAGGAAACTCTTCAGATGCAAATTTTCAGCCGAAATCAAGTCAGGATCATTATCTAAAACTCTTTCGGCCATTTCTTTTGAAACCTGCAGCAATTGCCGGTCCATCACAATACTGGCTAATTTAAAATTCAATACGCCGCTCTGCCTTGTACCTTCAATATCTCCCGGCCCTCTCAGTTCTAAATCCTTTTCAGCTATCTTAAAACCATCGTTGGTAGAACACATAATCTTTATACGTTCCCGC
Source organism: Chitinophagaceae bacterium (assembly GCA_039915085.1). Taxonomy (GTDB): domain Bacteria; phylum Bacteroidota; class Bacteroidia; order Chitinophagales; family Chitinophagaceae; genus JACMLD01. Next base: position 7,121 of record JBDSOC010000267.1, on the reverse strand, counting down.
GCCTCATTGGTTGGTTTTAAGCCTGTTAATAAGATGCAAAAACTTTGATCAGATCCCCGCCCTACCCTTCCACGCAACTGATGCAACTGTGACAAACCAAACTTCTCTGCACTTTCAATTACCATCACTGAAGCATTGGGCACATTAACACCTACTTCAATAACTGTTGTAGAAACCATTATCTGAGTATCGGCCTTTACAAAACGTTGCATATTTGTTTCTTTTACATCTGATTTTTGCTGACCGTGCACCATGCTAATCCAGTATTTGGGCTCCGGAAAAAAGGCTTTCACATTTTCATATCCCCGCATCAGGTTTTCAAAATCCAGTTTTTCTGATTCTTCTATCAGCGGAAAGATAATATAAGCCTGTCTTCCTTTAGCAAGCTCTGATTTTATAAAATCCAGTACTTTGTTACGGTCATACTCATAACGGTGAGCAGTAGTGATTGGTTTACGCCCTGGTGGCAATTCATCAATTACACTGTAGTCAAGATCACCGTACGCGGTCATGGCCAGGGTACGCGGAATAGGAGTTGCCGTCATTACCAGAATATGAGGAGGAACCACCGCCTTCTTCCACATTTTTGCCCGTTGCTCAACACCAAAACGGTGCTGCTCATCTACTATTACTAAACCCAGGTTATGGAACTGCACTACATCTTCAATTACTGCATGCGTTCCTATTAAAATATCCAGACTACCTGCTGCCAGTGCCTCCTGTAATTTATTGCGCACTGCTTTTTTTGTGGACCCTTTAAGCAATTCCACCGTTACCGGCATATCCTTCAGTAATTCTTTCAGACTATTGAAATGCTGCGTAGCCAGTATTTCAGTGGGTGCCATCAAACAGCTTTGAAAGCCATTATCTGCTGCCAGCAACATGCATAATAAAGCAACAATGGTTTTACCGCTGCCCACGTCGCCCTGCAATAAACGGTTCATCTGTTTACCCTGCGCAGTATCATTTCTTATTTCTTTCAATACTCTTTTTTGCGCTCCCGTTAATTCAAAAGGCAGGTACTGCTTATAAAAAGTATTAAACAGTTCTCCTACCTGGGTAAAAGTATTTCCTTTTGAATAGCGGTGACGCGCCGCTTTTACCAAATTCATCCTGATCTGTGCAAGAAACAATTCTTCAAATTTCAATCTCTTTAATGCTTCCTCATATGCTTCCACAGAAGAAGGAAAATGCAGTTGCCGGTAGGCAATATGCCGGGGTAATAATTTTAATTGGGTTATGATATTCTCCGGTAGATTTTCGGGTATGTCCGTTGCGCGCAGTATACTGAATAAAGTGTAGGTAAGTTTACCTATCTGCCGTCCACCAAAACCTTTTATTTTTAATTTTTCTGTGCTGGGATAAACCGGTTCCAGGAAACTTTTTCCCTCAATTTTTTCCCGGGAGAAAGGCTCCGTTTCCGGGTGGCTTATCTGGGGTATACCCTGAAAAAAACTTGTTCTTCCATAGACCAGGTATTCATTGCCCAATTGCAGGGCTTTTTCCACCCAGTTAATACCCTGGAACCAGACAAGCTCTATTGTACCGCTGCTATCTCTCAGGTTCGCTATTAGCCGGCGCCCTCTTTTCTCACCCACTATTTCTGCACTTATCAGTTTACCTGCAATTTGTATAAATTCTGTTTGCGGCGTAATTTCCCTGATAAGGCTAACCTTTGTTTTGTCTATATGCCTGTTTGGAAAATGCTCCAGCAGATCATTAAAAGTATAAATGCCCAGTTCTTTTTTTAAAATATCTCCACGCTGGGGCCCTACACCTTTCAGGTATTCTATAGGGTTAGCTAATATTGAATTATTATGGCTGATGATTCTATTTTAAAACAAAAATAAGGGCTGCAGGCCGGAACTTTCTCAGCAGTATTCAGTGCTGTTTTTATATACCAACTTATACCCTTAGTTTTGAGACCAAACCCTTTTTAAACAACAATGAGACCGATAGCTATACCGGCTAAAATACAGGAAAACAATCAACCAAACGCTGCTTTGATGATTGAGCTGGACAGCATCCGGGCAGGTTTTAAGCGATTATTAAAAGGAACACCTGAAGTAAGCGTGGTGATGCCGGCTTACAATGAAGAAGACTCAATACTTAAAACATTATCCTGCCTTTCCAAATCAGTTACAGGCCGTTCGGTAGAAATAATTGTGGTAAATAATAATTCAAAGGATAATACTGAAACCATAGTAAATAATACAGGTGCGCTATGTATTAAGGAAACCAATCAGGGTATTACTCCTGCAAGGAACGCCGGCCTTGCAGCCGCCCGCGGAAAATATATCTTAAACGCAGATGCAGACACACTGTATCCGCCAGACTGGATTGAAGAAATGGTAAGGCCACTCGACAAAGAGAATATAACGTGCGTGTATGGCCGATTTTCTTTTATACCCACTGCGGGAACACCGCGCGCAGTTTATTTTTTTTATGAATACACGGCGGATTTTATGCGCTGGGTAAATAAAAAATTCAAAGAAGAAGCGGTCAACGTATATGGATTTAATTCTGGTTTTAAAAAAGATCAGGGATTACAGGTAAATGGTTTTGATCATCCGCCGGAAGCCAATGAAGATGGATGGCTGGCACTGAAACTGCGCAACAAAGGTTTTGGAAAATTATATTATGTTACCAGCCCGAAAGCACTGGTATGGACAACGGACAGGCGCATACAGCTTGATGGTGGCCTGTGGAAGGGTTTTGTAAAACGTATCAAACGCATTGTTACCAACAACAGCAAATATGGCGGACAATCAGCAGGATGAGAAGTTGTAAATGGTAAGCAAGAAAATTGTTTTGTGTGTTATGTGCTATATTTTGTGTGCTGTTGCGATGTCTTAATTCTTACAAATCCCCTGCATCGCAAAAGAACTTAAAACTTAACGTTACCATTATTTTTTACTTACCACTTTAAACTTAAAACTACTTTTTCCTCACATACACTTCTACCCAGGCTTGTATAGAAGGTTTGCGCGGCGCCGTAAACACATCAACCCTGTCATAATACTGCAGCAAACTGTTCCTGACCTGGAAAGGATAAAAATTATTCAGGAAAGGAATGTATTCAAACAATACCAGGTCATAATAATTATTTTTTATGCGGCCGCAAAACATATCTGTCTGCTGCTGAAACATGCCTACACCTTTATGAAACCACAAGGGATATTCAGGGCTTCTCTCCAAATCAAATTTCATTTCATATGCCAGCGGTGTAAGTTCTGTCATGTTCAGTACTTTCAAATTTTTATTGTTTTTTACCAGTTCCATACTCATCAGTCTTTCAATACCATCAACTGTTGGGCCGGGTAAAAGCATTTTCTTAAATGAAGCAAGCTTTGGCGTGCGCCATTTGTCCATTGGCACATCTGAAGTATCCGGTGTCTGAATGAGGTAAGTTTTTTTATTTACGATGCCATCGGTATTTACAATTGCCGGTTCTGGTTTGATGATATATTTAGCCATGTATTTCCAGTACACATTACTCCACCATAAAAGCATACCAACGCCAGCTACAGCAATGGTTTTAAAAGATTCAAAATTTACAGGCAGGTAATCAGCCAGCATTGCAAGAATAAAAACAATTGCAAAGCTGTGAAAGAAAATATTGTTATCCGGCGGTATATAACTGGTAGTTTGAAATATTGCCGCCTCAACCAGTATACCAAGTGTAAGCAAAGTAAAGATCATAGCCGGCTTATTGTTCCAGAATTGCTTAAACGATTTGATGCGCGCCAGCAGCAGCAGTAACATAACGAAAATATAAAACCTGATCCACGGCGAGTTGGTAAAAAAATCCTCGGCAATATCTCCAAAAGAAAACCTGGAGATATGCGGCGGTTGCCCGTGATTAAACCAGTAACCAATTTTATATTTAAGAAACGGGGCTATCATTAAAAACCCTGTTATCAATACCCCGGCTATAAAAACAAAAGGTTGTTTCCAGTCCTTTTCATAAAATGCATTGTATAAAATTAATGCAAGGCAAATCAGTAATGCCAGTCCACCCCCGTCCTGCTTGGTAAAAAAAGAAAAGAAAACAAACATTCCACTCAGCAGCAACCATGCATACCGCCAGCGCTTTCCTTCACTAAAAATAAATTTCATGAGCATTGCCAGCGCAACAAGTTCATACACTATAACGGTATGATTATACCAGGGCCAGTAATTAAAAAATGAGTAAGAAATGATGAATAACAACACACCCAAAAAACGCACTCCGGCATTTACTGATAAACTTTTAAATATAGATCGGAAAGACAAACCGGCAACAATGTTTAAAAATACCTGTGCCTTCACGAGGCTTATCATATACGGACCAAAAATTTTAAAGAATATACCGGGCACTACCCAGTACATATAACCCAGGGGTATTCCAAAATCTTTATAGGGAACCTGGCCTTCATACATACGATAGGCCCCCTCATACGATAAGAAAATATTAATTCTGTAAGGGAATGTGCCAAAAAGCGGGAAAAAAGCCAGTAAAACAATCAAAAAAATCTCTCCTATACCCAGTAATTTCTTCATAGCCGTTATAATTTCGCTTCTAAAAATAACAAACCATCCCCATCCTGCAAAGTGGTATTGTATGGTCAGCATTTATGAAGTATCTTGGCGCCCGAGTAATTGAACCTCATTATGCCTCCATACATTAAATTATTAAGGCCAAAAGACTGGGCCAAAAATCTTTTTCTATTTTTACCTGTATTCTTTGGAGGCCAAATATTTGATGTACCCAAAATAAAACACCTGATTGCGGCTTTTTTTGCTTTTTGCTTTGTTGCCAGTACCGTATATATTATCAATGATTACCGCGACAGGGAAGATGATAAAAAGCATCCAAAAAAAAGATTGCGTCCGCTGGCATCAGGCCAGGTAAATCCAACCACAGCACTTTTAATAGCGGCCCTTTTAATAATAGCAGGTTTTTCGCTTGCCTATTTTGCAGATTCCAAATACCGGTTTATTTCTATCCTTGGCTTTTATTTTCTCATGAATATGGGTTATTCTTTTGGCCTTAAAAACATCCCCATTCTTGATATATTAATAGTGGCTATTGGCTTTTCACTACGCGTAAAAGCGGGTGGCTATGTAGCCAATATAGATGTTTCCGTATGGTTAAACCTAATGGTACTGCTACTGGCTTTATTTATGGCCATTGGTAAAAGGCGCGATGATATTATTTTGAAAATGGAAACCGGCGCGGATATGCGAAAAGCGGTAAAAGGATATAATGTTGATTTTCTCAATACGATGCTTTCCATGTTCAGTGCCATTATTATAATGACCTATATCATGTATTGCGTTTCCCCGGTAACCATTGCGCATACAGGCACCTATCACCTGTATTACACTGCAATTTTTGTGATAGCAGGTTTGATGCGTTACCTGCAAATTATATTGGTACAAAATGAAGCAGGTTCACCGACTGATGTGTTGTATAAAGATCGCTTTATACAGGCCACCCTGGTTTTATGGGTAGCTGGTTTTTGCGCTTTATTATATTGGAAAAATAATTCCATCTTTATTTAACAGCATTGCATTGCCTGCATACATAATAAAAACAGAAGCAATCAATAAACACAATAAATCCATACATGCCCACAGTATTAATTTTAGGCGCTACGTCAGATATGTCGCAGGCTATAGCAAGAACATTTGCGCAAAATAATTATGCCGTACAACTGGCCGCAAGAAATGCAAACAGGTTATCCGGCTTTAAAACAGACATGCAATTACGCAATAACGTAATCTGTACTTTACATGAATTTGATGCATTGCAATTCAGCACCCATAAAGCATTTTTTGAACAACTAAGTCCAAAACCTGATGTAACTGTTTGCGTATTTGGTGTGATGGATGAAGAAGAACTTGCATTTAACAACTGGGATATTGCTGAAAGAATGATTAACAGTAATTATACCGGCGCTGTTTCAATTTTAAACATTGTAGCGGCTTATTATCAATCTCAGCAAAAGGGTTGTATTGCCGGTATCAGTTCGGTAGCCGGTGAAAGAGGAAGGCAGAGCAAACTTATTTACGGCAGCACTAAAGCAGCACTTACCGCTTACCTGGATGGCCTCAGGAATAAATTGTTTAAGGATAATGTGCATGTGGTAACTGTAAAACCAGGATTTGTTTATACAAGGATGACAGAAACATTAAATTTACCAGGCATACTTACTGCACAACCCTCAGAAGTAGGAAACGCAGTCTACAAAGCAGTACAAAAAAAGACAAATATCATTTATGTACGGTGGATGTGGAGATGGATAATGCTTATCATTAAAAACATTCCGGAATTTCAGTTTAAAAAAATGAAGCTGTGAAGAAACGCATTGCATTTTTTGATTTCGATGGCACCATTACCACACGCGATACTTTACTGGAAATAATAAAATTTCAAAAAGGCAATTTTAAGTTTTACCTGGGCTTTATTATTAATTCTCCTTTTATCATTGCCTGGAAGGCCGGTATTATATCCAACCAGGCAGCCAAAGAAAGAATGTTGCAATATTTTTTTGGCAAGTTACCCGTGAATACTTTCCAGCAGCGCTGCGATGAATTTGCAGCCAACAAGATCCCGGAGCTGATACGCCCCAAAGCCATGCATGAAATAGCAACGTTAAAAGCTTCCGGCGCGGAAGTAGTCATTGTGTCTGCATCCGCAGAAAACTGGATACAGCAATGGTGCAGTATGAATGACTTACAGCTTATTGGTACAAAATTGCAGGTTAAGAACGATCTTTTAACAGGCAAAATAGAAAACTTTAATTGTCATGGCCAGGAAAAAGTAAACCGTATTAATGCCGCCTTTAACCTTTCCCTGTACGATGAAATATATTGTTACGGAGATACAAAAGGTGACAAGCCAATGCTGCGGCTTGCCACCTTTTCATTTTATAAACCTTTTCGCTGATTATTTCTTCAAAATACTTTTCGTCAGCTTATAGGTGTCTCCAATCTTTATCTCTACTACATAAAGACCTGCCACCAGATTATTCATATCAACAGCTGCATTAAATATCTTATCATTTTTTACTACAACTTCCTGTCTCACGCTGCGGCCCGTTACATCGTACACGGCAATTTTTCCGCTTCCCTTT
>JBDSOC010000203.1:0-28336 GCA_039915085.1 Chitinophagaceae bacterium | reverse complement strand
TGGTTATCCGCATAATATTTATTGTAAAAGGTTCGGCAAATTGCCATCGCCTGCGCATCGGTGAATGGATTCATTACCGCGACATCCGGCGGTAATGCGACGGATACGTTAAGTGTTGAAATAAACGATAAAATATGTTTTTCGAAGGTCATCCAGGGTCAATAACTCAGTAAATCAATGGGCTTCCAGCCAGTTTTCGCCGACACCAATCTCTGCATCGGCCGGCACATCGTTTGGCAATAACAATGCTGTTTGCATGCAATGAATAATAATCGGTTTAATGATTTCGACTTCATCTTTATGTGCATCGAATACCAGTTCGTCATGCACCTGCAATAACATCCTGGATTTAAAATTCCTCGTTTTAAACTCCTGGTGAATCTTGATCATTGCCAGTTTCACCATGTCTGCCGCTGTGCCCTGGATGGGTGAGTTGATGGCATTTCTTTCTGCATATCCCCTTACAGTGAAGTTCCCGGAATTGATGTCTTTCAGCCAACGCTTACGTCCCATCAGTGTACGCACAAATCCATGCTCACGTGCGAAGTTGATGGTGTCGTCCATATATTTTTGAATATTTGGAAACTGCTTTTTATAGTTGTCGATAATCAGCTTTGCTTCTGCCCTTGGAATCCCCAGATTTTCTGCCAGGCCAAAAGCGCCCTGTCCGTAAATGATGCCAAAGTTTACACTCTTTGCCTTGTAACGCATTTCTTTGGTGACTGCACTTTCGTCAACATTAAACACCTTTGCCGCGGTTGCCGTGTGAATGTCTCTGCGTTGTTTAAAAGCTTCGCACATATTTGGATCCGCGCTGATGGCCGCCACGATGCGTAGTTCAATTTGCGAGTAATCTGCGCTCACCAGCAGGTGATCGCTGTCACGCGGAATAAAAGCCTTACGAACCTCGCGGCCGCGTTCGGTCCTGATTGGAATATTTTGCAGGTTGGGATTGTTGCTGCTCAGGCGGCCGGTGACGGCAATAGTCTGTCCATAGCAGGTATGCACACGCCCTGTTTTCTTATTAATCATCAACGGCAGCGCGTCAACGTATGTCGATTTTAACTTGGTGAGTTCGCGATAGATCAAGATGTCATCGACAATCTGGTTCTGGTTTGATAACTTTTTTAACACATCTTCACCAGTTGCATATTGCCCGTTCTTGGTGGTTTTGGCTTTGGGATCAAGTTTTAATTTGTCGAACAGCACTTCCCCGAGTTGTCTCGGGGAGGATAAATTAAATCGCACGCCTGCCTGGCTGTACACGCTTTCTTCGCTGCGTTTGGCCTCGAGCTCAAGTTCTTTTGAGTACTCATTGAGGAAGTTCATGTCCACGCGTACGCCTTCATATTCTATGTCGGTGAGTACCTTCACCAATGGAATTTCCACTTCGTTAAACACCTTTTCCACGTCCCGGTCGGCGAGCATGGGGTTGAACACATTCTTTAACTGTAGGGTGATATCGGCATCTTCCGCAGCATATTCCTTGATCTTGTCCAGTTCCACATCGCGCATATTGCCCTGGCCCTTTCCTTTTTTACCAATCAGCTCTTCAATATGCACCGGCTCATAACCAAGGTACTGCGCACTCAGTATATCCATATTTCTTTTGCCGTCCGGTTCAATAACATAATGTGCCAGCATGGTATCAAAAATTTCCCCTTTCAGTTCAAAGCCATACCATTTCAGCACCAGCATATCATATTTTAAATTTTGTCCTATCCATGTTGTTTTAGTATTGCCAAACAACGGCTCAAACAGTTGCAGTATTTTCTTTGCCTGTTCCTGATCCGCTGGACAAGGAACATAGAACGCTTTACCTGCTTCATACGCAAAACTCATTCCTACTATTTCAACATTATTTGCATCAATACCGGTAGTTTCTGTATCAAAACAAATTTCTTTTTTCTTCATTAACATAGCCACAAATTTTTCAATAGCGGCTTCGCCTTCTATTGCTTCATACGCATGCTCAGTATTGTGGATGTTTTTTTCTGCTGCTGCCCCAACCGTAACGCCTGCGGGCGGCACATCAGTTTCGCTTTCCTGTTTAATTTTTATACCGGGACCAGGTGTTTCAACAATGTTTCCAAAAAGATCCGTTTGTACGGAAACCAGGTTTTCCGGAAGCGCACCCGCTGCAGTAAACGGATTGAATTCATCCCCAAAAATTCTTTTGCCAATGGCTTTAAATTCCAGCTCGCCAAATACTTCTTTTAATACTTCTTTATCAACTTCTTTTAGCCTGAAATCTTCTTCATGGAACTCGCAGGGCACGTTCATAATAATAGTTGCCAGCTTTTTACTCATCACTGCCAGGTCTTTTCCATTTCTTATTTTTTCGCCCAGGGCCCCTTTAATATTGTCTGCATTTTCAAGCACTTTTTCAAGCGTTTCATATTCAGCCAGTAATTTTGCGGCTGTTTTTTCTCCTACACCGGCAATCCCCGGAATATTATCAACGGCATCGCCCATTAGCCCAAGTATATCTATTACCTGCGACACATTTTTAATATTCCATTTTGTAATTATTTCCTGGGGTCCCATAATTTCTACATCGCCACCCTGGTAACCGGGTTTATAAATTTTTACCTTTTCACTTACCAGCTGACCGTAGTCCTTATCGGGTGTAACCATAAAAACATCATAGCCTGCATCGGCTGCTTTTTTACTCAGTGTGCCAATTATATCATCTGCCTCATACCCATCTATTTCTATTACCGGGATATTAAAACCACGGATGATTCTCTTGATATCCGGCATGGCGTTCATCAAATCTTCCGGGGCTTCCTGGCGGTTGGCTTTATAATCAGCAAAATCTGCATGGCGTTCCGTTGGTGCATGTGTGTCAAAACATACTGCCATGTGCGATGGCTTCTGGTTATTGATTAACTCTATCAGTGTATTGGTAAAGCCAAATTGCGCGTTGGTGTTTTTGCCTTTGCTCGTCACACGCGGATTGCGGATAAGTGCATAATAAGCGCGGAATATAAGTGCCATGGCATCAAGCAGAAATAATTTTTTTTGCATAAAGACAGTTATAATATTCCATTGGTGAGTACACCTCCGGGGATTGTATTGAAACAACCGGCGAACCTTTCGATCCGCCGTAATGTAATGATGTTGCTAAGGTAAGATTTTACCACAGAGGCAAAGGAGGTTTTTCACAAAGGAAAAAGAGGATTTACTAATGATTTCTGTTTAAATAAGCATGGTACTCAACTTTATAAACAAGTGTAACTATAGAAGTCATACAGACAGGATTCAGCTCAGCGATTTAGTCCTGTTAATCCTTACAACCTCCCCAAATGCCCGTTATTTTTTCATTGCGCCCAGCTGCTTTTGCATACCAAACATTTCATCCCTTAAACGGGCAGCTTCCATAAAATCAAGATCACGTGCCGCTTTTTCCATTTCTTTCTTTATGCGCCCAATTGCTTTTTCTATTTGTGGTATGGTTTGGTAAACCGCTTCTTCTTCTGCGGCTACTGTAATCATATCCTGGTCAGATGGAATGGCATAAGGATTTTTTGGATCGAATCCTTTAATATCCAGTACAGAGGTTTGCTGAAATACCTGTTCCTTACTTTTGATAATGGTAGTGGGTGTAATGCCATGTTCAATATTGTAGGCTACCTGTTTTTCTCTTCTGCGGCTGGTTTCATCAATGGTACGCTGCATACTTTCGGTCATCTTATCAGCATAAAAAATAACCAGGCCATCCACATTTCTTGCGGCACGGCCAGCCGTTTGCGTTAAACTCCTCTCATTGCGTAAAAAGCCTTCTTTATCCGCATCAAGAATAGCTACCAGTGATACCTCCGGTAAATCGAGTCCCTCGCGCAGCAGGTTTACACCCACCAGCACATCTATTTCTCCCAGGCGCAGTTGCCTTAGTATTTCAACTCTTTCAAGTGTATGTACTTCACTATGAATATATTTTGATTTTATATTTATCCGGTGCAGGTATTTATCCATTTCTTCGGCCATGCGTTTGGTTAAAGTGGTTACCAGCACACGGTCACCTTTTTTGATACGCTTGTCAATTTCATCCAGCAAATCATCAATCTGGTTTACAGATGGCCTTATTTCTATTGGAGGATCCAATAAACCTGTTGGCCGCACTACCTGTTCTACTACCACGCCGCCTGTTTTTTCCAGTTCATAATCTCCCGGTGTGGCAGAAACGTAAATGGTCTGGCTGAGCATGCTTTCAAATTCATGAAAATTAAGCGGCCGGTTATCCAGTGCAGAAGGTAAACGAAAACCATAATCAACCAGTATCAGTTTTCGGCTCCTGTCGCCGCCATACATACCACTTACCTGCGGAATGGTCTGGTGGCTCTCATCAATAATGCAAAGAAAATCTTTGGGGAAATAATCCAGCAGGCAAAATGGCCGGGTGCCCGGGTAGCGCCTGTCAAAAAAACGGGAGTAATTTTCTACGCCGTTACAATAACCCAGTTCGCGGATCATTTCCACGTCATAATTAACGCGTTCGCTTAAACGCTGCGCTTCTATAAACTTACCGCTGTTTTTAAAATACTCTACCTGCGAGGCCATTTCATCCTGTATCTCCATCAATATCTGTTGCATCCTGTCTTTAGGTGCTATGTATAAATTAGCAGGAAAGATAGCCGCGTTCTCCATCTTACCAATCCTTTTGCCTGTTTTTACATCAAAGCTCTCGATCTCTTCAATGTCATCGCCAAAAAAACTTACCCGGTAACCAAAATCAACATAAGGTAAATTAATATCTACGGTATCTCCTTTTACCCTGAATGTACCTCTTGTAAAATCTGTTTGTGTACGGTTGTACAAAGAATTAACCAGCGAGTGGAGGAAACCCTGTCTTGAAATAGTTTGTCCGCGGGTGATCCTTATTATTCCATTTTCATAATCGGTAGGATTGCCCATACCATAAATACAACTAACCGATGCCACTACAATAATATCACGTCTGCCACTTAGTAATTCGGTAGTAGCATGCAATCTCAGTTTATCCAGTTCTTCATTAATAGACAAATCTTTTTCAATATAGGTATTGCTTACCGGCATATAGGCTTCCGGTTGGTAATAATCGTAGTAAGAAACAAAATAGCCTACGGCGTTGTCAGGAAAGAACTGTTTGAACTCTCCATACAACTGGGCCACCAGTGTTTTATTATGCGTAAGTACCAATGTAGGTTTCTGTACATTCTGAATCAGGTTAGCTACAGTATATGTTTTGCCACTACCGGTAACGCCCAGCAGCGTTTGGTATTTTTCACCATTTAACACAGCTTCTGTCAATTGGTGAATAGCCTCCGGCTGATCTCCTGCAGGGCTGTATGGTGCTTGTAATTTAAATGCCATAGAAAAAATATAGGGTAGTAAATTTAAACATAAATTTTTGTTTGTAATGTTTTAGATTAACAGATAAATAAATGATTTGTTGAGTTTATTTCACCCTGGGATGCGGGGGTATACCCGATGTTAATAATTGTCGCCCTTACAAACGACATGTGCCGCCAGCGTACACAGATGACACGGGTTTGATGCATGTAACGAAGACTCCATACCTGACTGAATTAGTTTTAAGTTTACAACCCGTATGGATCCAAAAAGATTTACACAGATCAAATCTGCTTCGCAGAAAAATCTGTGTAAATCTTTTTAACCGGTGTTCCCTGTTTTCAGCTATTTCCGCGCAAGCGGAATCCAAACCTATTGTCCGCTTACCGCAATCGCATCTAAATAAGCAGCAAAATTTTTAATGACCGTTGCATCTATATCCGCATTTTCCTGTGCTTCTTTCCAGCTGCGTTGTTCAAGTGCTTCACGTATACCTGGCAATGTTTTAACACCATAGCCCGTATAAAATCCGGGTGCATAAATACTGTGCCTGTACCAGCCACGGCGTGGCAAACCTTTTTCAGTCAGCAATTTTTGCTCTGCCTGGTATAACTTTTTATTGATATCATTTTTTTGAGCCGGCGTTAATTTGCCGGCAGATAAAACATCGCTCAAATGTTTGGTTGCCTTTTCAAGATCTGTCATTGAGTTTTGTAAACCGGCAAAATTCAAAAACGGTACTTCATCTTTTATAGCCGGTGCCGATTCGGTTTGTTTTGGATCAGCAGCATAGAAATATCTTTTCTCTTTGATCAATTGATTTTCTACTGTAGTTGTTTCGCGCAGCTGATCGGCCAATGCTGATACTTCCCCTACATACACATTAATTGTTTTATACAAGGAAGTAAAATCGAAAGGCAATAACTCAGCATTTGCCATACGCAGCGTGGTTCTGCCAGCACATTTGGCCAGTGCCACACCGTATTCAAATTTTGGATCCTTGAAATTTGCATAATCATAATAAGAATCATAGATAGAATGGTATTCACCACCGGGATCTTCCCCGCCAAAGCCTAAGTTAAAACAAGAAATGCCCAGGTGCTGAATAAAAGGGCTATAGTCAGACCCCGAGCCCAGCGCACCAATGCTCATCGTTTTTTTTGCCAGCAATTCTTTTTTGGTTTTGATATTGGTACCTGCGTTAATAATTTCCCGGTCCCGTTTTCTTTCCAGTACCGATATACCCGTTTGCGGATCGGTAACATCACCGGCTATTTCATTCATAAATGGCTCCAGTGCCTGCGAACCTTCTGCATCAAAAAAGCCACGGCCATTGCCATCAGAATTAATATAAACCACCAGTTTCTGCTGCAATTCCTGTCCATGCTGTTCCACCCATTCTGTAGAACCCAGCAGACCAGGTTCTTCACCATCCCAGGCAGCAAAAACCAGCGTACGTTTTGGTTTCCATCCGGTTTTAACCAGTTCCCCGATTGATCTTGCTTCTTCCATCATAGCAGCCTGGCCGCTTAAGGGATCGCCTGCGCCATTTACCCATCCATCGTGGTGATTGCCACGCATTACCCATTCATCGGGAAACTCTGATCCTTTAAGCTTAGCTATTACATCATAAGCCGGTTTTAAATCCCAGCTAAAAGAAAGCTTCAGGTGCACTTTTGTTTTACCGGGACCGATATGGTAGGTAAAAGGCAGGGCACCACGCCATGCTTCGGGTGCTACCGGGCCTTCCAGTGATTTAAGCAATGGCTGTGCATCGTGATAACTAATGGGCAATACCGGAAGTTTTAAAAGATTGGTGGCCTCAAGTCTGTCCAGCCTTTTTGCATCTTTGGTAGCGCCTATGCCTGGGGTCAAAGGATCGCCGGGATAAATGGGCATATCCATAACAGAACCACGCTGCGCACCATATTCATTTTTAAATGCTCCTTTTGGATATACATCGCCCTGGTAGTAACCGTCGTCTTTGGGATCTGAATAGATGATACAACCGATAGCGCCATGTTCCTGTGCTACTTTCGGTTTAATACCCCTCCAGGAACGGCCATATTTTGCAATTACTATTTTTCCTTTCACGCTTATGCCCAGGCGATCCAATTGATCGTAATCTGCAGGTATACCATAGTTCACAAAAACAAGTTCGCCGGTTACATCGCCATCGGCACTCCAGGCATTGTACACAGGTAACTGTTCTGCTGTTTGATTTGAAGTAGGATCTTCTTTAAGTGCAGGCTCTGATAACAGCGCTTTGTATTTTACTGGTTCAATCATTTCCAGTAAGCGTTCTTTGGGGGTGGGAAACAACACCATAAAGGTTTCTATTTCTGCATCATACCCCCAGCTTTTAAAATGGTTTAAAATATATTCAGCTACAACTTTGCCACCCGGTGAACCAATATGGTGCGGCCGGGCCGACATGTCTTTTATATACTGATCTACATTTTTAGCACTGAGTGCAGCATCAAATTTTTGTTCAGTTGCTACCTGCTGTTTTGATGACTGGTCAGTAAAGCCCATTAAAGGTTTTGTTTGTGCAATTGCTTTGCCTGCAATTAAATAAACTGCACAGAAAAAAATAAGTTTTCTCATGTTGGTTAATAAATTAGTTGGTTTGGTAAAAGGAGAAGGCAAGTAGCTTAAAGATAAATACAATTGGTGAAAACATTTGCTGATTGCGGAAATGAGGGATTTTGGGATTGCGTTCGTTTGCTTCGATTTGGTTTGTCACTGTGTTTGCTACCGTGCACCCGCCGCAGGAAGAAAAGTAGCAAGCGCAAAATAAATATCTCAAAATCAGAAATTGCATTTATACTTTACGCTGCAGGTAAGCTGAATAGTCTGGTATGGTACACTCATAATTATCATACATCAGTGGAGAGGTAAATAAAAAATCAGCAGTTGCCCTGTCGCAGGCCATGGGTATGTTCCAGGCAACGGCCAGGCGCAGTAATGCTTTTACATCCGGGTCATGCGGTTGCGCTTCCATAGGATCCCAGAAAAAAATTAATATGTCTATTTTGGCTTCTGCTATCATGGAACCAATTTGCTGATCTCCGCCCAGCGGGCCACTCATCATTTTCTGTACGGGCCTGTCTAGTTGCGCCTCCAGTAATTTTCCGGTAGTGCCTGTGGCAATCAGTTCATGTTTGGCCAGCGCTACTTTGTTATGTTCGGCCCATTCTATCAGATCATGCTTTCGGTTATCATGCGCCACCAGGGCAATTCTTTTGCGAAATGGCAATTGCCTGCTTTTATTCATTTTTTGTGTTTTAAGCGATATATATTCAAAAAGTACCTCTTTTTTTGAAAACTATAACATGTTTGTTATAAAAAAACACCCTTATACCGCGTTGAATAGGTGCATGGTATGGTATTTGTTAACAGCTTGTCCACATTTCAGAGCCAATTAACTTTTAATGAAGCGATATTTCCTTGCATTTATGCTGTTTTTTACAGGTGCGGCTGGTTATAGCCAGGTTGTACCAGCTATTATTTTTACAACCGGCTTGTTTTTCCAGGATACAGCTTCTTTACCCATACATAATTTTAGTGTTGTTCAAAAAGATAATAAAGCGCTGCTGCGCTGGAAATCGGATAGCCTGCCTGCTGCTGAAAGTTTTTATGCAGTAGAAAGAAGCGGCAATGGTACCGATTTTTCCCTGGTAGGAATTACAAAAAATACTTCCGGGGGTTGGTTTGAGTTTTTGGATGACGCCCCTGCAAAAGGAAAAATCTTCTACCGCGTTAAACTCAGTACAGCACAAACCTCTTATTATTCAGAAATCATTTCAGCTACTCCCTTTGCTGATGCATCGTGTAAATTTTACCCAAACCCGGTTGACAAAGTATTAATAGTAAAAAGTGAATTTGGTGTAGAAATTCAAATAGCTGATGGTTCCGGCAAGGCGCTTATCAATGAAAAGCTGCAGGGTGGCCTGAAGGTTATAGATGTCTCCTCCCTTGAGCCCGGCATCTATGTTATAACATTATTTCAAAAAGAAACCAATAAACTGGTTACTGACAAGCTGTTAAAAAAATAATTGACCCTTTACACAATAAAATATTTACAAAATACCCACTCTAAGGTATTGCTGAATCCAAATTAATCATCTAACATTGCATCGGTTTTTCATAGGATATTGGATTTTAAAACGGGGTTGAATTTCTATTCTGGCCCCTTTTTCTTTTTCAGGCATACTCCGAACTTTTCCACACTTTTGCAGCCTAGCAAAATACCACCGTTTCCCCACTATCATTTTTAGACATGCTGCCAATTATGCTGTTACTACCGGCAGCAAAAAATTTGTAATCAACATTTCTATGCAGGTTTTCTATACAAAGTATAATGTCTTTATAACTGATAACACCTGCACAAAAAATAATTTCACTGGTTTTATGTAATTGAATGGCTGCTTTGATGCCATCAATATCTTTAACCACGCTTATATTTCTCTTTATTGGCTGATTGTTACTTAAAATTTCAACAGCTTTTTTTGTTTCGGCATCTCCGCCAACAATAAGCGTTTGCACAATTTTAGTTGACCCCTGCACCTGCTGCCGGCGTAAAAAAAACTGTCCTGCAAAAGACAGGACGCCCCGGGTAGCAATGGCCATTTGCACCATCACAGAAAACAATACGGATTCTTTCTCATAGTGCTTCTCCACAAAAATGCGCATGGCCCTGTAAAAAAGTTTTGTATAGGCAATATCTTTTATAGTACTCTCCCCTTTAAAATGGATAATACTGCTGTCTGCCAGGTAATAATTTTTATAACCGGTCTGCCTGATGCGGTAACTAAGATCTATGTCTTCGCCATACATAAAAAACCGCTCATCAAAACCACCTGTCTTTTTCAGCACTTCCTTTTTTACCATCATGTATGCACCCGTCAGCACATCTATTTCATTATTTTCTTTTTCCGGAAGATGACCAAGATAATACTGCGCAATGGTTTTTGAATACGGAAAAACTTTTATCAACCCGGACAATTTAAAAAAGGAAGCGCGTGGGGAAGGAAACCCTCTTTTTGATTCCGGAAGAAAGCGGCCACTTCCATCAATCATGCGTATACCAAGAGCACCCAGGCTATTATCATGCTGTAAAATATCTATTGATCGCTGCAGGCAATCTTCACCCAATATGGTATCAGGATTCAGGAATAAAATATAATCGCCACCAGCTATTTGCCAGCCCTGGTTATTCGCTTTCGCATAGCCGGTATTTTTTTCATTGACAATAAACTTTATACCAGAAAAAATTTTCTGCAGGTACGCAACACTTTCATCGGTGGAATTGTTATCAACCACAATCACTTCAGTATCCATACCCCTGACGGCTTTTTGTACGGAATACAAGCATTGCTCAAGAAAATATTTTACGTTATAGTTAACAATGATAATTGATAGCAACCTTACTCAGTTTAAAGGGCACTAAAATAGAAGATTTTTTGCAGAGGTAATGATCCGATAATATGATTGGTTATTGAAGTGCAGCCATGTTTAATAAAACAATACCATTCTTTAATAACATAAACTTTGCAAGCGCCTTTATTTCTCTGAACAATCACCGCAATACCTTTATTCTCTTATTTTTAAAACTGTTTGTATGAAGATAAAAAAATTAGGATCACAGGGATTAACCGCATCTGAAATTGGATTGGGTTGCATGGGCATGAGCGAATTTTATGGTCTTCGTAATGATGAAGAATCTGTTAAAACGCTTCTTCATGCGCTTGATATTGGTGTTAGTTTTTGGGACACAGCAGACGTATATGGCCCATATACCAATGAAGAGCTGGTAGGCAAAGCGTTAAAGGGGAACAGGCAAAAAGTAACACTTGCCACCAAGTTTGGTATCGTTCGTGATGCTGCCAACCCACAATTACGCGGGTTCAATGGTTCGGCTGCCTATGTAAAAAGCGCCTGTGAGGCCAGCCTGAAAAGATTACAAACCGATGTGATTGATTTATATTACCTGCACCGCGTAGATGCTTCTACACCCATTGAAGAAACAGCCGGCGCCATGGCGGAACTGGTGAAGGAAGGAAAAATTAAAGGCATTGGTTTCAGTGAAATTTCTTCTGCCACGTTAAGAAGGGCGCATGCCGTACACCCGGTTACCGCTGTACAAAGTGAATATTCATTGTGGACACGAGATCCGGAGGACGGTATTTTGGAGACCTGCGCTGAACTGGGTATTGCCTTTGTTGCCTATAGTCCGCTGGGTCGCGGCTTTTTAACCGGCCAGATAAAAAAAGAAGCTGACTTTGATGCCAGCGATTACAGGCGCTTTTCGCCCCGTTTCCAGGGTGAGAACTTTCAAAAGAACCTGGATCTTGTTACTGCTTTAGAAAAATTGGCTGCTAAAAAATCCTGCACGGCATCTCAACTGGCACTCGCCTGGGTGATGGCGCAGGGCGATTATATTTTCCCGATACCCGGCACCAAACGCATTAAATACCTGGACGAAAATGCAGGCGCCCTGAATGTTTCTCTTACAAAAAAAGAATTGGATGAGATTGACGCCATCTTTCCAAAAAATGCTGCTGCTGGTCTGCGTTACCCGGAACAAATGATGGGAAGTATAAACAGGTAGGAAACACAGCCCGCACCCCTGAAGGGCATACCAGGATGCAACCTTCAGCCCCCATCCGGCTTCCCCCGGTGGAGGAAGCCCACCAAAGCACAGCCTTACCTGTCGGATTAACTTATAGAGTGCTGGCAACTTTCAAAAAAGTTGCCAGCACTCCCTTTGTCATAAAACAAACCATGTTCTCTTAAAAATAATATTAATAAGATCAGCTTCTTCCCTTTAGGGGCCAAGGGGGTATCTTTGCCGCATGTTAAAAACAACCCTTATCAAAGCCACTGAAGCCGCAGCAGATGTGCTCCGGCATTATTTCAATGGCTCATTCAAAATAACCAATAAAGAAGGTATTAATAACCCGGTAACAGAAGCTGACCTGGCATCAGAAAAAATAATTTTTGAAACCATTAAAGCAGACTTCCCGGATCATTTTATTTTAAGTGAAGAGGCTGGCGAAATTAAAATGGACAGTGAGTACAAATGGATAATTGATCCCATTGACGGCACCATCAATTTTGCCAATGGTATACCTATTTGCTGTGTAAGCATAGGAATTGAAAAAGCGGGAGAGATGATCATGGGTGCGGTATACAATCCTTTTATAAATGAATTCTTTTTTGCGCAACGCGGTTTTGGCGCTTCACTAAACGATAAAATGATAAAGGTAAATCAACAGTCCGATCTCAATAAAGCATGCCTGGTGACAGGATTCCCGTATACGTATCTGAATACCCCTAACGGCCCGCTGGATGTTTTTTCAACACTTATCAGGAAAGGAATACCGGTTCGCCGCCTTGGTTCAGCGGCTATTGATCTTTGCTGGGTAGCCGCAGGCCGCTTTGACGGCTTTTATGAACACAAGCTGCAGGCATGGGACAGTGCAGCCGGATTTTTAATAGTGGAGGAAGCAGGTGGAAAAGTGACTGATTTCAAGGGCAACCGTTATTCACCCTATCAACCGCATATTATTGCCACCAATGGAAAAATTCATGATGCGCTGCTGAAATGCGTAAACGGGGAAGCATACGATTAATGATACTGCTAAAAATTTTATATAAAAATGAGCGAAGAAAGAACAGAAATTGCCGCACTGGGAGAATTTGGCCTGATTGAACACCTTACAAAAAACATAGAATTGCACAATGCCTCTACCATTGTAGGCGTGGGCGATGATGGTGCTGTAATCGATCCCCTGGGAAAACAAATCGTAGTTACCACCGATCTGCTGATTGAAGGCGTTCATTTCGATTTGATGTACACGCCACTAAAACACCTGGGTTATAAAAGCGTGGTAGTAAACCTGAGCGATGTATATGCCATGAATGCCTTGCCCACGCAAATTACCCTTAGCATCGCTTTCAGCAACCGCTTTAGTTTAGAAGCACTGGAAGATTTTTATGAAGGTGTGTATGCAGCCTGTGAAAAATATGATGTTGATTTAATTGGCGGCGATACTTCCACATCGCAAAAAGGATTTGTGGTGTCAGTAACAGCAATAGGAGAAGTAAAGCAGGATAAATATGTAAAACGAAGTACTGCGCAAAAAGGTGACCTGCTTTGTGTAAGCGGTGATTTGGGCGCCGCTTTCCTGGGACTTACCCTGCTGGAAAGAGAAAAAAAAATATACCTGGAAAGTCCAAAAGTGCAGCCAGACCTGGAAGATCAAAAATATGTAGTAGGACGATTATTAAAGCCCGAAGCAAGAAAAGACATTGTTGAATTCTTTGCTGCCAATGATATAACACCTACCGCCATGATGGATGTAAGCGATGGGCTAAGCTCAGAAATCCTGCACATCTGCAAGCAAAGCAACCTGGGTTGTGTTTTGTATGAAGATAAAATACCTATACATGAAGATACCCGCAACGCTGCCTATAAATTTGAACTTGATCCTACGGCCTGCGCCTTAAGCGGTGGGGAAGATTATGAATTGTTGTTTACCCTTCCGCAGGCAGAGTATGATAAACTGGTGCTGAATGAACAAATAAGTGTAATCGGCTACATGACAGAACCAGAAAAAGGAAAAAAAATAATAACCAAGGGGGGTAATACGTTTGATATAACTGCACAGGGCTGGAATGCATTTGCCTGAGCCGGTGTTGAAGGGATATTAAGAATATGAGGAATATTATTTCACAAAAGATTGTCCATTTTGTTTGCTTCTTCAGTGTGTGGCTGGCGTTTGGATTTTTTATTACAGGTTGCGGCAGTATTAAAAGCAGTTTTAACCCAAACACAGAATACCCAAGAGAAAAATTACAGGAAGATTATACCATGTTCCGCGACATCCTGCAGGATGCCCATCCTTCCTTATACTGGTACACCAGCAAAGATTCATTGGATTATTTTTTTGATTACGGGTACCAGCATATCCGCGACTCCATGACAGAACCGCAATTCAGAACGCTGTTAAGTTATGTTATTTCAAAAATCGATTGCGGGCATACTTCTGTAAGGTTCTCAAAAAAATATGCAAAATATATTGATACAGCAAGACAGGCGCAATTTCCACTGGGTATAAAATTTTGGGATGATTCAGCAGTGGTATACACGAATATCAACCGGAAAGACACCCTGCTAACAAGAGGTACTGCAATAACTTCCATCAACAATATCCCTATTACAACAGTCAGGGACAGCCTTTTTCGTTATATGGTTACAGACGGTTACAGCATTGGTCATAAATACCAGACGCTTAGTAACCTCGGTACTTTTGGTGGTCTTTACCAGTCTGTGTTTGGCAATACCGATAGTTTTAGTATTCATTATATTGACAGCAGCGGCGTTGAAAAAGCCACTTCTGTCAGCCTGTATGATATAAGGGCAGATACTTTATTCCGCAGATTTTTAAGAACGCTTCCCCCGCAAAGTAAAAAACAAAGAAAACAAAATAACCGGTTTAATACCCGGAATATCCAAATAGACAGCACCGGCAGTACCGCTTACATGACGGTTTCTAGTTTCAGCGATGGCAACAAGTTAAAATCATTTTTCAGGAGCAGCTTCCGTGTATTGCAGGAACAGCAAATAAAAAACCTGGTAATTGATCTGCGCTACAATGGTGGTGGCAACGTGGCTTTGTCCACCAGGCTCACGCAATACATAACCGATCATAAATTTAAACTGGCCGATTCCTTATATGCTTCAAGACGACTGAGCACATATGAAAGACATATTAAAAACAGTTTGGGTGCATTGTTTTTTATGAATTTTGTAACCCGTAAAAGAAGTGATGGCAATTATCATTTTGGTTATTTTGAAAGACATTATTTCAAACCCAGGGATAAATATCATTATACCGGCAATGTATATATTGTAACGGGGGGAAATTCATTTTCGGCCAGCACGTTATTTGTAAATGCATTAAAAGGGCAATCCAATATAAAAATTGTGGGAGAAGAAACCGGTGGCGGCGCCTATGGAAACACTGCCTGGTTTATACCCGATGCCACATTGCCCAATACACGCGTACGTTTCAGGTTGCCACGTTTTCGTATGGTAATGAATAAAAATTATCCAAAGACAGGCAGGGGCATTACACCCGATTTTGAAGTAAAGCCTTCAGCAGACGCCATTAAAAAAGGGCTTGATGTAAAGTTAGAATATGTAAAGAAGTTAATTTATGCTCACCAGACACCGTAGTTTTTAAAAACCACAATCGTTTCTGAAGTCAGATCATGCTTTTTATTCAGTAATAACGCTTAGTACGTTATACGCTTCATCAAACACTACAAAATCCGCAGAATATCCTTTTTCTATTCGTCCCAATTCTTTATCCTTTTTTACCACCTGCGCAGGATACAAAGATGCCATTCGCAGTGCTTCGTCCAAACTAATACCTGCTTCGGTAACCAGGTTTTTTACTCCTTTCATCATTGTGAGCGCCGATCCGGAAAGTGTTCCATCCGGCATGGTATACCTGTCGCCTTTAAAAACATGCGGGTAGCCGCCACTGCTAGCCGCAGTAACGGCATCTGTAATAATAAACAAACGATCCTGCATTATTTTTTTACTAATACGCAGCGCCGCAAAATCAACATGTATGCCATCGGGTACAATACTACTCATTACTTCAGGGTGATTGTAAATGGCACCTACCAATCCCGGTTCACGGTGCTGCAATGGACTCATAGCATTGAATAAATGCGTAGCCGCACTAATACCTTTATCAAAAGCAGCTAACCCATCTTTGTACGTGGCATTGCTGTGACCTGCAGAAATTACAATACCATTATCCAGTAACAATTGTACTATTTCATCATCA
Source organism: Chitinophagaceae bacterium (assembly GCA_039915085.1). Classification (GTDB taxonomy): domain Bacteria; phylum Bacteroidota; class Bacteroidia; order Chitinophagales; family Chitinophagaceae; genus JACMLD01. The sequence goes on along the minus strand of JBDSOC010000203.1, from coordinate 12,134 downwards.
CATTGTTCCGGTGCAATGGTCATTATTTTAATTACATCTTTGCCATAATCCAGCAAGTGTTTTACTTCTTCCCGCGCCGGTTTCTTTATATACTTTTCTATATGCGCACCTTTTTTTATTGGGTTCAGATAAGGCCCTTCCAGGTGAAGGCCGGGCATACCTTTGCCGCCCTGCTGCCAGTATTGCCTTATTGCATCAATCCCTTTATAAAAAACTTCCATTGAATTGGTAGCAAGCGTAATATAAAATTGAGCTGCACCACCAGACAAACAATATTCATAGGTTGACTGAATGGCCGCAACAGACAATTCATCAGAAAACAATTTTCCATTGCCCCCGTAAATCTGTATATCAATAAAAGCAGGTGCCAGTATTTTATTATTCAGATCAATTATTTCCGAGTCTGCAGGTATTGCATCAGGAGCAACAAGTGCAGTTACAATGTGCTTGTCTGTTACTACAGTAAAATTGGTAAGAAAACTGGTTCCGTTAAAAACACGTGCATTGGTATATGCTTTCATAATTTATCTTTCATAAAGTTCTATTGGCAATCCATCGGGGTCTGCAAAAAAAGTAAATCGTTTGCCTGTTATTTCATCTGTACGCACGGTTTCGGTTATTACGCCTCTTGAATTTAATACATTTATTGTGTCGTCTATATTATCAACCTCAAAAGCAAGGTGCCTCAAACCGCAGGCTTCCGGCCGGGAGGGTCTTGGCGCAGGATTAGGAAAAGAAAATAATTCTACCTGGTATGTATCATTCACCTTCAGATCTAACTTATACGATTGTCTTTCTGCACGGAAAGTTTCTTTTATAATTTCCAGATCGAGTATTTCAGTATAAAAATTTTTGGATACTGTATAGTTGCTGCATATAACAGCAATATGGTGTACTTTATTTAGTTTGAGCGTTGGAGTCATTTAAGTAATATAAAGTTTATTTGTTCCGTCCGGTGGGGACACCGACCGGGGCCTTTTACACCGTATTGAATTTTGTCTTCCCATACATCGCGAACTTCAAAATTTACCACAGAGCTTTAATAGAGATTGTTTACGAGTTAAAAGAGGCTATTTTCAATCTGGTGTAGTGAAAATCCTGTTCCTCTGTGAAAACCTCCCATCCTCTGTGGCAAGAAAAATCAGGGAAATATACTGAATGAATCAGCGTCTTTACAGAAAGGAAATTTATTTCTTATTACTTCCAGCTTTTCTTTCTGTAGTGTAATAGTAAATACATCTTCTTCATTCGCTTTACTGTACAATACTTCACCCAATGGATCTATTGCCATGCTATCTCCGCTGTAGTGAATATTATTTCCATCATCTCCTACCCGGTTTGCACCAATTACATAACATTGGTTTTCTATGGCCCTTGCCTGCAATAATGTTTTCCATGCATGATTACGGCGTTCCGGCCAGTTGGCAACGTAGATCAAAACATCGTATTCAGGGTTTGGTCCCCGCCCCGCCTCCCCTGGTTGCGCAGGAGATGGTGCTTGCCTGGCCCATACCGGGAAACGCAAATCATAACATATCTGCAAATTAATTTTCCAACCTTTTACTGAAGCAATCAAACGCTTATTGCCAGCAGTGTAATGATCATCTTCGCCCGCAAAAGCAAACCGGTGTCTTTTATCATACACACCGCACTGACCGTTTGGCAATACCCATAAAAGCCGGTTATAATAATTTCCGGCTTCTTCTATTATTACACTTCCCGTTAAAATAATTTTTTTTTGTGCAGCCATGTGTTTCATCCACGTCACGGTATCCCCTTCCATTGTTTCTCCCAGCAGGCCGGTCTGCATACTAAAGCCGGTGCTGAACATTTCGGGCAGCACAACAATCTCTGTTTTTTCTTTTATGGCATCTATTTTTTGTGTGAACATAGCCAGGTTGGCCTGTTTATCCTGCCAGTGCAACATGCTTTGTATAATGGTGACGCTGAGTGAAGACATAATAAATTACTAAAAAGTAAAGATATGAATTGCAGAAATGGCCGGATAATAAATCGGGATATCAGAAACATTCAGCAGGCTTTCATACAATTAATACCGTGTAAAAACATACCGGAAGGTTAAACATCCACAACCGCAAAAAGCCTGCCGGGGCCCATTCTCCTGAAATTTTTATTACCTTCATTTGTATCACGGGAAATCATAGCGGATCAATTAACGTTAGTAATCTTATTATTTACAGTTTTATGCTTTTCAAGAAAAAGGGGATTTCGATCTGCTTATCATTCTATCTTTTACTGACCTCCTCCTGTACCTTTTCATCCAAAACACAACACCGTCTCTTTAGTAAAATAGAAAAAGAACATTTTGATGTTATTATAGTGCCAGGTGTTCCTTTTGAAAATAATGTATGGGACAGGGTAATGAAGGGCAGGGTATACTGGTCCAAATACCTGTACGATAAAGGCATTGCCAAAAATATAATTTATTCCGGATCTGCTGTATATTCTCCTTATTATGAAGGAAAAATTATGGCGCTTTATGCAGAAGCATTGGGCATTCCAAAATCCCATATTTATAAAGAATCCAGGGCTGAGCACAGCACAGAAAATATCTACTACTCCTATAAGCTGGCAAAAAAACTTGGTTTTAAAAGCATTGCGGTTGCTTCTGACCCATTCCAGACAAAACTATTGCGGAGATATATCCGTAAAAAAGTGGACCCCGGTATTCCGGTAATTCCTTTTGTGGCAGATACGTTAAAAGTAATAGAACCGGGTATGATTGATCCGACCATTGATTACCAGCAGGCATTTAAAAAAGATTTTATTTCCATTAAACAACGCGAAGGATTTCGCAAAAGATGGCGCGGCACCCGGGGAAAGAATGTAGATATGAAGGCGGGTGATTGATTGCCGGATTTAATCAATCCGGTTAATTCTTATAAACCTTCAAAACTAAATTTTACTTCATTCCAAAAAACATCCAGCGCTATTATACGCACTTTAAAAAAGGAAATGATGGCTGGCCAGTCATCTTTTTTAAAAATGTTCACGCCGGTAAGCGATGTATAGATATTACTCACTACTTTATTATTTTCATCCGGAACGTGTAAATTCCAATGCCATGCTTCCTGCAATGTATCCTGCAATAAAATTTTTACCTGCATAAACCGCTTATATAATTCAATTTGCTTACTTGTATCTGCATGCGTCATGGTTATTGAAATCGTGGCAGTTGTATTATCTGCCTGCATTTTAAAATGTATATCTTTTATTCCTGTCTTATAATTTATCCAATTTATTTTTACGCCTTCTGCAGAAGGAACAGGCGCCATATACTGGCCAAAGCTGGTCCAGAATTGCTGTTTTAAATAAGACGTTTCCTGTTTGCTGAACATAAAATTTGCACAATTGCTGATTTCCTGGCGGATATATTGATTTTTCATCCGGATGGCAATGTTGCCGGACGGGCATTTTCATACTTTCGCATTTTCACATTGTTATCCTTCAGGTTTCTGCAGCGTTTGCAAAGTTTGCTTTATTAATTCATGCTCGTATCCTTTCTGCAGTAAATAATCCTGTGTTTTACGCAACTTTATAAAAACATTTTTTTCTGATGCAACCGATGCCCATTTTTCGACGGCCAGTTTTTTCAATGTTTTTGCATAGTCATCTTCATCAATTTCTTTCATCCCTTTTTTGATACAATATTCACTAACCTGTTTTTGTTTTAACTCATATTTTATTTTTACACGCCCCCATTGTTTCATCCGGAATTTGCCACCCGCAAATTGCTGTGCAAAACGCTCCTCATTCAAATAATTCTCTTCTATTAACTGCGACAAACATTCTTCCACCTGCTGCTTGTACAAACCCAGTAAATATAACTTTTCTTTTACCTCTTTGTGGCAGCGTTCCTGGTATCCGCAATAATGCTTTGCTTTTTGTAATGCCTGTTCTTTGGTCAGGTATTTTTTAAAAACCATAGTCAAATATAAAGCGCCGTTGCGGCAAGCATTTATTTTTTATATGCAGAACGTTGAATTACTGCTTTCTTAAACTGTTTAACTGGTAATGCCGGTGCAAAGAGTTAAATAGTGTTTAGGCCGTGTAAGTGCCCACCCGGATATAATGGATAAATGTTAAAGCTTCTTTTAATACCCATTCCGTTAAAACATTTACCCTTCTCGTAAATTACAGCACGTGCAAATAAGGTATTTTTGCGCTTCCCTAAAACAAGGTTTTTACAATTGGTGGCAAAAGGCATTCATATAGCGTTAGTAGGCAACCCTAATAGTGGCAAAAGCTCCCTGTTTAATTCATTAACAGGCCTTAACCAGAAAGTGGGCAATTTTCCTGGTGTTACTGTTGATAAAAAAACAGGTGATTCTGAGCTGGCCCCTGGCATTAATGCCAACATTATTGATTTGCCCGGCACTTACAGCCTCTACCCCCGGCGCGGAGATGAATGGGTAACCTATAAAGTTTTACTGAAGCAGGATCCGGACGTGTTGCCGGATGTTATTCTGCTACTGGTGGATGCCAGTAACCTGAAACGCAACTTATTATTCTGCTCCCAGATAATCGATCTCAAATTTCCGGTGGTAATAGCGCTTACTATGATGGACCTGGCCAAAAGAAAAGGAATTGTAATTGATGTGGAAGGCCTTGAACGTGAACTGGGTGTTGCGGTAGTAACGGTGAACCCAAGAAAAAACAAAGGCATACCGCAACTGAAAAAAGTAATGCTGCAGACCGCACAGCAATTATACCATGTACCCATACGCGATTTTATTAATAACAAAGAACTGGCGCCGGCGGCTATTGATGGAGTAAAAACAGCGTTCCCGGCGGTAAGTGATTATACAGCCATACACTATCTTATAAATCATGAAAGTTTTTTGCTGGACAAAGGAAAGCAGGAAACGATTGAAATGATAGAAACAGAGAACAAATTTAATCCTACCAAAACACAGGCTGAAGAAATAATGCAGCGTTATGCGCGCATTAAAGTAATTATGAAACAGCATGTGGCTGAGCCCGACCCACTGCAAAAAACATTGTTTACAGAAAAACTGGATAATATTTTATTGCACCGTAAATGGGGCTATCTTATTTTATTAGCGGTGTTATTTTTTCTTTTTCAAAGTGTTTTCTGGCTGGCTACTTTTCCTATGGATGGCATTCAGTGGGTATTTGCCAATCTTGGCAGCTGGCTGAATAATATATTGCCACATGGATGGTTAAGTGATTTATTTATAAACGGAATTTTAGCGGGCCTCAGCGGCATACTTGTTTTTGTACCGCAGATCATGATTTTATTTGGATGTATAACCATGCTGGAAGATACCGGTTATATGGCCCGTATCAGTTTTCTAACCGATAAGCTGATGCGCAAAGCAGGACTTAACGGTAAGAGCGTGATGCCGATGATCAGCGGGTTTGCCTGTGCAGTACCAGCTATAATGAGCGCCAGGAATATTGAAAATAAAAAGGAAAGGCTGCTTACTATTCTTATTACGCCATTAATGAGTTGCAGTGCACGCCTGCCCGTGTTTACCATTCTTATTGCGTTGGTAATTCCGCGTACAACTTTACTGGGTTTTATTGGTTTGCAGGGTTTGGTAATGATGGGATTGTATTTGCTGGGCATCGTAATGGCGCTGCTGGTTTCTTATGTGGCCAAATGGTTTATTAAGATACAGGAGAAAAGTTTTTTTATACTGGAGTTGCCCGTTTACCGCGCACCCCGCTGGAAAAATGTGCTCATCACCATGATTAATAAGGCCAAAATTTTTGTGCTGGATGCGGGCCGTGTAATTATGGTGATCAGTTTAATATTGTGGGCATTGAGTACTTATGGGCCACCAAAAAAAATGGAATCTGTAGCACAGCATTATGATGAACTGATTCAGCAACACCCCGCGCAGGCACAGGAAATAACTACACAAAAACAATCCGAATTATTACAAAATTCTTTTGCCGGTATTTTAGGCCGGACCATTGAACCCGTAATTAAACCATTGGGTTACGACTGGAAAATTGGGATAGCCCTGATAACATCTTTTGCGGCAAGGGAAGTATTTGTTGGTACCATGGCTACCATTTACAGTGTAGAAGGTGGAAAAGATGCCGATAAAAGTACGCTTACACAAAAAATGCAGCGTGCACGTAAACCAGATGGCAGTCTTGTTTACACACTGGCGTCAGGTGTGTCACTGATGATTTTTTATTTACTTGCCATGCAATGTATGAGTACACTGGCAGTGGTAAAAAGAGAAACCCGCAGCTGGAAATGGCCCCTCATACAGTTATTATACATGACAGGGCTTGCCTATATTATGAGTTTTATAGCTTACCAGTTACTAAAATAATGGGATATTTTCTGGCTGTTTTCAGAATAAATGGCTGTTTCTGACGTTATATTGGATATCCAAACCCCTTCATAATGAAAAACATCTGCCTGCTGCTTACAATTGCCTTATTTGCTGCAAAAGCCTCTGCTCAATCAGAACAATTTAATTATCCAGATGCGTTTTATTTTGTAAAAGAAATAAAAACAGAAGGCCTTACTGAGCGCCCGTTCCACATAGAAATTACCGTAAAAGAAAATCCGGCAGATTCTTTGTCAAAACCCCGAATTTATGCTGTACAGGTGCGCAAGGGTAAAGAAGATATAATTGGTAAAACAATGGTTTATGCTACGGTTACCAATGGCGAATGGAAAACATACAGTATTGATGGCATCACAGAAAAACAGGCAACCCGCATCTGGTTTTATGCAGCAGTAAACGGCAATGGCAATTTCTATTTCGATAAACTACAATACTCTATTGCTGATGCAACCGGCACTCTACAGGAAAAAGATCTCAGTAACCAGTCTTTTGAAGATAAAAAAATATTGAACGGATACTTCGTTAATGCAAGTTATTCCAAAGATTTACAGGTAAAAGCTTCGCCTGTTGCCAATGATGGCAAACAATCTTTGCAGGTAATTGTCAGCGGCCAGAAACCCGCAGGTACACGTGGTGTTGTAAAGAATTAGTGTTGTGTGTTGCGTAGCCAGATTTAATGTTTAAACTTAAGTTGCATTTATCGACGTGCATTACAACTTAACGCATTCTTCAATTAATGCAACCACTTTTTCTTTAATAAAATCTCTTACTTTATTGAATTCAGCCGGTTCCATGTGTCTGGGATCAGGTATTTGCCAGTCGATAAATTTTTTAGCCGGCATCCATGGGCAGGCATCGCCGCAACCCATGGTAACAACCACATCAAATGGCGCATATTGTTCTACTTGCTTCAATGATTTACTACCGTGCTTGCTTAAATCATACCCCAGTTCTTTCATGGCAGCAATTGCTTTGGGGTTCAGTACACCACTTGGCTTGCTACCTGCGCTATATGCTTCCACTTTACGGTCTCCATACATAGTAGCAAAAGCCTGCGACATCTGGGAGCGATTTGAATTTTCTACGCAAACAAAAAGAAATTTTATTTTAGCACCCATCTGCTTTACTTAATCAGTTAACAAATAGTAATAGCTGCCACCGCAACACAGGGGCATATAATATCCCGGGTTAATTTTTAACAACAGCCATATTGGTTAATAAACAGCATTCCTTTTCCCTTGATCCGCAACAACCCGCATCTTTCATGTTGATTGATTGAAATTTCAGGGCTGTATTATTTATCATTAAGAACAGAACCCATTTATAATTTACGAAACATGATTACCGAACTTGCCGGGCACAACCCATTAAATTCCTTTGATTGCAAAATATTTACCGGTACATCAATTCTTTCAATTTTTTTAAATCCTTTCTTTTCAAAATATGTTTCGGCAGTATTGGTGATGAGGTACAATGCCACCATGTTTTGTTTTTTTGCTATAATAAACACCTGGTTAATCAGCGCCGCAGCAATACCTTTTTTACGATAGCTCTTTTTTATGATTACTGAACGAAGTAACCCCACATCTCCATATTTGTCCATGCCAATTACACCCGCTATTTCATTATTTTCAGCAGCAACAAAAAAATTTTCCAACAAAGGATTAAGATCTGTTGTTGGCAAATGCTCCTCTGAAAGCAATTGACAAATTGCATCAAAATTTTTTGTACTTGCCTTTTGAATATTTATCGTTGTTTGCATAGCTCAGACAATATATCAGGATTTGTTTTGAAAAAAATACTAACAGCACGTGCTTCCTGGTTCACAACAATTGCGTTCGTCTTTTGCGGGTTTTTCTGCATATACAGTAATACTCACAATTTTTGCATCGCTCTTTTTATATAACTCAATTTCATCTTTACTTAAATAATTACTCAATACCTCATCCGGGATAACAATTTCTTTTTCTTTCTGCAAGCTGGTATTTATGAATCCGGTTTCCGCAATAATATCTAAATATTCCCTTTTTTGAATGGCGCCTGACACACATCCTGCATATAATTCAGCCACTTCTCTCCACCTTGCAGGAAGCGCACCCTGTAGCACGATATCTGAAATTGAAAAATGAGCGCCTGGTTTCAATACTCTGAATATCTCGCTGAAGACTTTATGTTTATTTGGAACAAGGTTCAGCACACAATTGCTTACAATTACATCTGCTTTGTTACTGGTTACCGGCATGCTGTCAATATCTCCGTATCGAAATTCAACATTGTTAAAACCAATTTGTTCTGCATTGAACCTTGCTTTCTCAATCATTTTTTCTGTAAAATCAATACCGATTACCTTGCCGCTTTCGCCCACTACCGAACGGGCAACAAAACAATCATTGCCTGCACCACTTCCCAAATCAATCACTGTATCACCTGTTTTCATTTTAGCAAACGCCGTCGGCAATCCGCATCCGAGGCCCAGATCTGCTTCCGGATTATATCCAGCAAGAGCAGTATAATCATCGGCCATAATATTGTACACTTCATCGCCGCAACAGCCTGTTGCCCCACAACAGGAGCTTGCATTTTGTTCTTTGGGCTGACCGGCAATCTGGTTGTATTTTTCTCTTACCAGTTCTTTCATTTCATTTTCATTTTTCATGGCATAAATTTTAATAGTTAACAATCAACAGCAGGCCTTTTCATTTTTTATTTTTAGCGAAGTAAACAATGTGCTGAATTCTGCATTAAATTTTTCAAATGCCCTCCAGTTAATACAATAACAACTTTTGGGGCCATCAACAGACCCATCAATGAGACCCGCGTTTTTTAATTCTTTTAAATGTTGTGATACGGTGGATTGTGCCAAAGGCAATATTTCTACAATTTCACCGCAAATGCATTCATTGCGCTGTGCCAGTACTTTTAATATAGCTATGCGTGCCGGGTGCGCAATCGCCCTGGCAAAATTTGCGAGATCCTGCTCCCTCTGTGTAAATTCTTCCTTTTTATGAAAGGCCATTTTATATCGTATTTATGCGATTAATATTCTCAAAGAAAAAGACGAACAAGGCCGTCTTATTATATATCGCAAATATACGATAAAGCAAATTATATAAACAAATTTTTCTACTGCTATTTTTACTGCCCTATGTTTACCATCTTTCGCGGTACCAGGTAGATCTCCTTTTGCCTGTCATTAATATACCGGAAACCTTTTTCGTCAAAATATCCGTCTTCTTCCAGCATAATCCGTACTTCCTTTTTCCATTCCGGAACATTGGATGCAGCATTCAGCTCTATAGAATAGGCAGTATTATAATGCATCGGAAAATCACCGCTGCCCGGCACACCGTTTTGCATGTCCCACATACCAATAGTTGGCCCGGCAGCATGACCATTGTATCCAATAGGATGTGTATAAATACTGGGTTGTATACCTTCTATTTTTGCCTGTGCCAATGCATCTGCCAGTATTTGATTACCAGTTTTCCCTTCTTTAAACTGGCCTGTAAGAATATCCTGCAAACGATTGGCCTTTACAAACGCTTCTTTTATCCCTGACGGGGCTGTAGTTTCTCCGGGTTGCAAAATATAAGCATGTTCCTGTATATCTGTATTCAGCCGGAGGTAAGTAATACCAATATCAACATGCAGTAAATCGCCGGGCACAATTATATTATCCTTGGGTCGGTTAGAAAAACTGCGCAACTGTTCAAAATTTTGCGAATCATTCCGCTGCACAGATACAGAAGGATGAAACCAGGTATCATATCCCAATTCACGAATCTTTTGTCTGAACCACCACACCACATCATCCGTAGTGGTGATGCCGGGAGTAATAACTTTCTCAGAAAATCCTTCTTCAATTATTTTATGCGTAGCATTTACCAGTTGCGGGTAAATTTGCATTTCATGTGCGGTTCTTGTTTCCATCCAGCTAACGGCTAATTGTTCAGCAGAAACCACCTTACTTTTATATGTGGCTGGTAATTTTTGTATCAGCTCATTGTATTCTGTATGATCAAGTCCGTCTGCATGCGCAAAATCAGTGGATGTATTCAACGCAATCTTAACTGGCTTATGGCTGGTAATAATCTCAATGAGCGCATCCCATTGATTGGGAAATTTCTGCATGTCCCAGGATGCTTTTACTTCCGTACCTACGTTATAACGGGCGATGGCCAATTTTTCGTAAATTTTTTTACCCGGATTATTATAAAATACAAGAATGGTCCTTCGTCTTGCATACAGCCATTCGGCCGGCAGCATTGTTTTCATTACCGGGTCCTCATTGTATTCCCTTGATATTATCACCCACATATCAATGCCTGTCTTTTCCATCAATGCAGGCAATAAATTATTTAAACGTTCAGCTAAAAGCTCATTAACAACATTTGCCTGTTCCCGGACCGGCAAAACCTGCGCCTGTGAAACAAGGGTAATCGATAACACAGCTATTAACAATATTTTTTTCATGCACAAAATTTTGTTTCAAATATAAGTGAGAAAGTGAACTGGCAGACTGAAAAAACTTATTGTATCTTAGACCCAAGGCTCATAACAACTCAAACATTTCATAACGGGTATTAAGTCAACCAATTATGTTTATATGCGCCATTTATTGCTAAGTTTACCTCTTTATTTAACCAGTTTTTTAGTACAATCACAGACCGGCGCAGCTATTATTACTGAATTAAAATCAATCAATCAATCCGTCACCAGTAAATCATGCGGCACAGATAGTGCTGCCGCCATCTCAAACCGCGCCATGAATGTTTTCCTGGCAGATAAAACCGGTTATCTTTCTGCAAGCAGTGACCTTTCCTTTTATACCAATTATGTAACGTTCAATTCTGCCGAAGGAAAATTTACAGTAAATCATAATTTTCAAAAAGGAACAACTGGCAATGATGCCCCGGCAAAAAAATTACTGAGTATTGGATTTGATATGACACTTAGTAATAATTATGCAAAATCATTTTTGGATAAAAGATTTGAAAATGAAATCGGGGTTACCGTAAATTACAAATGGCTCGGTAAAGTAAAAACCCGTTTTACTGACTGTTCGCAAAACAATGTTACACAGAAACAGGAAATGGATGCGTTGCGGGCGGTAATGCTGGCACAACTGCAAATAGAAATTTTAAATAAAGAAGCAGATTTTAAACTGGCGCAGATGGCAATTGATTCTACAGCTGATGCTGCAAAAAAAATTGTACAGGAAAAATTCTATGAAGATCTGAAATCTGCGTACGAGGAAAAATTCGCAACAATCCAGGCGTCCCTGCTTACCCAAACAGGCAATTTTAAATTGATCAGCACCAGCTGGACCAGCATCAGCGCATATATTCCCTTATTATTTCCAAAATATGCCGTAGCTCCATCGCTGGTTACCCCTTTCAGCGACAAGCATCCTTACCCGTTAAGTATACAGCTTGGTCATACAAGGATGTGGGAAAGTGCTAAAATGGGAAGGTTGTTTTTCACATTGAATGGCATGCTGTTGCTGAATAACTCCAAATTAAGTTACGGTTTAAATAAGCTGAATTTTAGTGAATACAAAAGTCTCGGCGGAACTGATATGCTTCATGCTACTGACCCGGGAAACAACAAACTGTATATCGGCCAATATCAATCTTTTATTACGCCATCGCTAACAGCCAGGATGGTTTATTTTTCGTCTGGTTCACATGTTGGTATCAGCTTTTTAGCAGAAAAAAGTTTCAGTGATTATAATCTTTTGAATTTTAAAGCTGGCATCCCCATTGTTTTAATCAATAG
>JBDSOC010000178.1:0-9177 GCA_039915085.1 Chitinophagaceae bacterium | reverse complement strand
AGTTCATGAGAACTTAATCCTGTACCAGCGGCTGGCGAATATGGTTGGATGCTAACGCTTTCATACAGGAAACCTTTTTTATACAATTCACTCAAAATCCACCAAAGCGTTTCTATATAATCGTTCTTAAAAGTTACATAAGGATTGTTGAGATCAACCCAGTAACCCATTTTCTTTGTTACATCGTCCCATTTGTCTTTATAACGCATGACCGCTTCGCGGCATTTTCGGTTATATTCTTCTACGGATATTTTTTTCCCGATGTCCTCTTTGGTGATCCCCAATTCCTTTTCAACACCCAGTTCTATGGGCAGGCCATGCGTGTCCCAACCGCCTTTGCGTTTTACCTGGAAACCTTTCATGGTTTTGTACCGGCATACCAGGTCTTTTAATGTTCGTGAAATAACGTGGTGAATGCCAGGCATACCATTGGCGCTGGGCGGGCCTTCATAAAATACAAAAGGCGTTGCACCTTCCCTTAACTCAATACTTTTTTCAAAAGCATGGTTCTGCTCCCATGAAGCTAATGTTTCCTGCTCAATGGAAGGTAAGTGTAACCCCTTAAATTCTTTGTATCTGGATGCCATATATAAAACTGTCTGGAAGTCAGTGAATCAGTCAGGATAGCCCAATTTTTAATGGTGTGCAAAGGTACGGTAAATATGAAGTGAAAAAGAAAGGCTCACAGACACATTTATATTTAGTAACCTATTTTATTTAAAAAAATCTGGCACCAAAACTGCATTTTGTTACAAAATGCAGTGCTGTCATAAACTGAATTTATAAGCAAAAAATCACCAAGCTGTCATTATTTTTTTTTGTTAAAGAAACCCTTAGATATTTACACTGTTATCCTTAACACGCTGCACAATTATCCACATTTTGGAGCTTTGGCATAATTTCTGAAAGTTTTAGCGCATAAAGAAACTAGCTGGAGATTTTGAGAATCAAGCTGTTAAAATACGATGGTAGAATTAGTAGATTAACTATCATATAAAATACCATATAAAATAAAATATTATACCTCTTTCTACGGTTTAGGGTTTAGGGGTTAAAAGGGGGGTATTCCTACTCCCCTTCCTTTTTAAATCACAACTTTTAAGCCTTTTTTACAACCCGTTTTTAACTTCCGGTTACCTTTCAGTAAAAACCGTTAACTGGTTTTCCGATATATCCAATACTGGCGATCAACCACGGTTCAGACACGGTTACGGCTCTGGAACCATATTATAAAGCCTTTCATTTTATTGATGAAAGGCTTTTGTTGTTTTTGTAAAATCTCTAACCTTCTCCAAACGATGGGGACTTTAGCCCAAAATGCTGAATTAGCAATATTTAATTAGTTAACCCTCAAAAGGCAGGATTGGTGCTGCTGAAGTCACATTAGTACAGAAGCCTAATCAGGGAACGATGTCGAAATCGGGCTGTTTTCCCTGCCCGACTGGTCATTCAGGCGGGGATTTCGACTGGCTTTTTTGCGGTACTTTTTTTCCATAAAAAAATACCAAAAGGTAAATTAGAAAAGATGATTTTGCAAGATTTCGTAACTATAGTATAAAAGCCAGTATTTTTTTTGAATACAATATGGAAGAATAAAAACTGCCAGCAAGGATCTCAGACTTTTTGAGGGACAACTATTTAGTCTTAAAGAATTAATTGGTATGCATACAAAATGAGTGATCCAAACATTTATTGAAAATACTTTAGCAAAGAGCGACCCATCTGGTTCATTGCGGTTATGATTTACGATTCCGCACTATCTTATAAATTTTCACCGCACTCATCAGCAGAATAATAAATAAAGCCAGCCCGGCAAGTGCCCAAAATAAACTGAGGGATTGCTTTACTACAGCGAGCATTACTATCGCCACTAAAAAAATAGTCGCTATTTCATTCCATATTCTTAATTGCTGGGAAGAATATTTGAATATCCCTTTTACCTGCTGTTTAATAATGATGTGCAGCGTAAAATGATAGGCATACAATCCAAATACAAAACATAATTTAATCACCAACCAATTTGGCAGATTGCCCATTAAATACCAGGTGGTGCAGCCAAAGATTAATGTAAGAACAGCAGATGGCCATGTGATAACCCACCACAACCGTTTTATCATAATGGTAAACTGTTGATGCAGCGCTGTTCTGACAGGCTCAGGTTTTTCTTTTACTTCTGTATTATAAATGAGCAGCCTGGGTATGTAAAACAGGCCCGCAAACCAGGTTACAATAAAAATAATGTGCAATGCTTTTATATAGAGATACATTGAGCAGGCATTTTTGCCGTATTTTTTATTACCTAATTAAATTTAATTACCAAATTCATCCATCATTCTTTGATTCGTGTAATCCTATTCTAAATGCATGTTATAGAAAAATCTTAGGCTAATAATTATGTGGTTACCATTTTGTTGTTTCCTTCGGCATATTCCTTAATCCAGCAGGCAATGGCTTTTACCCATAAAGGATGAGTATTGAGGCAGGGTATCATGGTAAAACTTTCTCCGCCGGCATTCAAAAAAGTCTCCTTTCCTCTTTCATCTATTTCTTCCAGCGTTTCCAGGCAATCGCTTACAAAAGCCGGGCAAATTACCAGCAATTTTTTAATCCCTTCTTTTGGCAATTCTTCAAACCGTATATCTGTAAAAGGCTGCAGCCAGCCTTTACCCAGCCGCGATTGAAAAGAAAGACTATACTTTCCGGCCGGAATATTTAATTTTTCAACCACTTTTTTAGTAGTAGTAAATACCTGGTGCCGGTAACATGTTGCATGTGCAGCTGATGGCGTATTGCAGCAGTCAGGCGTTTGAAGGCAATGATTACCGGTAGTATCACTTTTTTTTATATGCCGTTCGGGTATACCATGATAGCTGAACAAAATATGATCATATTCCTGCTGCAGGTAAGGCCGCATGCTGGCTACCATGGCTTCTAAATAGTATTGCTCATCAAAAAAAGGTTTAATAGTGGTTATTTTGAACGGGTATTTCTTCTTTGCATAAATTTCTTTTGCATACTCCACTGCTGTTTCATAGCTGGCCATAGCATAATGCGGGTAAAGCGGTACCAGTATTACTTCTTCCAGCCCTGGTTCTTTACGCAACAGTTCATCAAAAGCAGCTTCCGGAGAGGGATTACCATAACGCATGCCAATGGCTACTTTTTCATTGATTTCACTTTGCAATGCCTGTTGCAGTTGTTTGGTAAGCACTACCAGCGGAGATCCTTCTTTTGTCCAAATCGTCTGGTAGGCGGCTGCAGATTTACGGGCCCGGAATGGAACAATCAAACCTTTCACTAAAAGGGTTCTTAGCAGGTATGGATAATCAATTACCCTTTTGTCCATCAAAAACTCCTTCAGATAGCGGGCTACATCTTTTACTTCCGTAGAATCCGGCGAACCCAGATTCATTAAAATAACCCCTCTTTTTGCGGCCTGTTCCATAATTGATGAAATGTTTGCAAATGTAATTACTCCCTGCTGCAAAACTGCAAATGGTCAATTACAAATGTATTGCGCATCGTTTCGGCGGCCGGTTAACACAATTCATCACAAAAAATGACAGTCTGGTGACATTGATTTTCGTTTTTTGGTAGCCGCTAAGCTAATTTCGCCGTACTGAATACAGAAACTGTTTACATGAAAGGAAATGAACATAATGATATTCTCAATTTTTGCATAGCAGGCATTAACTATAAAAAAACAGACGCACCCATGCGTGGCCAGTTTGCCATTGGAGCGGATCAATATGATGCCGTGCTAAGCGCTGCCCCTTCTTTCGGACTTCATGAACTGTTCATTCTTTCTACCTGTAACCGTACAGAAATTTATGGTATAACCGACAATGTGCAACAACTGATAAAGGTCATCTGCACACAGACAACCGGTGATGCCGCTACTTTTAACGAGTTGGTTTATATAAAGAAAGGTCCTGAAGCTGTAGAACACTTATTTAATGTAGCTGCAGGGCTTGACTCGCAGATTTTAGGCGATTATGAAATTATAGGACAGATAAAGCAATCTGTAAAATCAGCCAGGGAAAAAGGCTTTATTGGTGCCACTTTAGACAGAATGGTAAATGCTGTATTACAATCATCAAAAGCCATTAAAAACCAGACTGCATTAAGCGGTGGAACAGTTTCGGTTTCTTTCGCCGCAGTACAATATATAAAAGAAAAGATCGCCTGTCCCGCTGACAAGAAAATTTTGTTGCTTGGCACGGGTAAAATTGGCCGCAGTACCTGTAAAAACATGGTTGACTACCTGGGTACTACCAATATAACACTGGTAAACCGCACACCAGAAAAAGCAGCAGCCCTGGCAAAAGAATTGGGATTGCACCATGCATCAGTTTCAGACCTGTCCGAACAAATTGCCCAATCAGATATTATTTTGGTAGCTACCAATGCTGCTGAACCAACGATACTCGCCTCGCAACTTGAAGGCCACGGAGATAAGCTGATAATTGATTTATCCATTCCATATAACGTCGAAGCGGCAGCCCAGCAGCTGCATAATGTTATACTGGTAAATGTAGACGACCTCTCTAAATTAAAGGATGAAACTCTCCAGAAAAGAAAAGCAGAAGTGCCTAAAGCAAAAGCCATCATTGCATTACACGCTGCAGAGTTTACAGAATGGTACGATATGAGAAAGCATGTCCCCGTTCTGAAAGCAGTAAAAGACAAACTGGAACAAATACATTCCTGCCAGACAGATACAGGCACTTATTCTTTTACCCCATCAATAAACTTTACTGCTGAAAAGCCTGAAGCCAGGATACAAAAAGTAATCACTACAATGGCAGTTAAAATGCGCCGTCAGAATCAAAGGGGTTGCCAGTACATTGAAGCCATTAACGACTTCATGGCTACAGGTACAAACTAATTTTTCATGAAAAAAACGATACGGATCGGCACAAGAGAGAGCCAGCTCGCAGTGTGGCAGGCACATGCCGTGCAGCAATTGCTTGCAGAAAATGGTTTTGAAAGTGAACTGGTCTTTATTAAAAGCGAAGGTGACATTGATTTACAAACACCTTTGTATGAAATAGGTATACAGGGCATTTTTACCCGCAGCCTTGATATAGCGCTTCTGCATAATAAAATTGATATTGCCGTACACTCCATGAAAGATGTGCCGGTACAACTAGCAAAAGGAATTGTACAGGCGGCTGTATTACAAAGAGCTTCTTACAAAGATCTGTTTGTATACAAAGAAACTGATTCTTTTTTAGCTGACACCACATCCAAAGCCGTCATCGCTACCAGCAGTATCCGGAGAAAAGCGCAATGGCTGCACCGTTACCCTCAACATACCATTGAAAACCTCCGGGGCAATATAAACACACGTTTACAAAAAGTAAAAGATAATAACTGGCAGGGTGCCATCTTTGCAGCTGCCGGGCTGGAAAGGATACATTTACGTCCTTCAAATTGCGTTGAACTGGACTGGATGCTACCCGCACCTGCACAGGGTGCCATTGTGGTTGTATGCAGGGAGAAGGATAATTTTTGTGCTGATGCCTGCATGCTTTTCAATGATGCGAATACGGCACTTTGTGTAAAGATTGAAAGAGATTTCTTGAAAACCTTGCTGGGCGGCTGTTCAACACCCATCAGCGCTTTAGCGGAAGTGAACAATGATACAATTATTTTTAAAGGGAATATTGTCACTCCGGGTGGCGAAAAAAAAATTGAAACATCTGCTGCTGTTTTAATTGATTTCGCAGATGACGCAGGTGTTCAATCAGCCATTGATATACTGGAAAAAGGCGGGCAGGAGATTACAGACAGCATACACAATGCAGCAAAATAAAATAACCATATTATCAACCAGGCCATTGCTGGCATCTGTCATTGATGAGGCCGCAGTCCATGGAATTGAAATAAATGTACAGTCCTTTATAGAAACGGAAGCCATTCAATCAGTAGAAGTACAGCAGGAAATTGAACAGGCACTGCTGCAATCCGCATCCGTTGTTTTTACCAGTATGAACGCGGTAGAAGCCGTAGCCGAATTTATGAATGAAGAGATGCCTGACTGGAACATCTATTGCATGGGAGAAACAACGCAGGAACTGGTAAAAAAATATTTTGGAGAAAACAGTATCGCGGGCACTGCAGATAATGCAGCAGATCTTGCGGAACTGGTAGCTGAAGATGATTACATAGACCAAATCATTTTCTTTTGCGGCGATCAGCGCCGGGATGAATTGCCTGATACTTTGCAAAATAATAATATTGAAGTAACAGAAATTGTGGTGTACCATACCATTGCTACACCGCATATTATTAACAGGCAATACAACGGCATACTTTTTTATAGCCCAAGTGCAGTAGATAGTTTTTTTTCTAAGAATAAACCAGGGAAGCAAACAACTTTTTTCGCCATTGGCCATACAACTGCCGGGGCAATAAAAAAACACAGTGCAAACAGTATTATTATCAGTGATAAACCGGGCAAAGAAAATTTAGTGGAAAAGGCAATCAATTATTTTGTGAATAGCGAAAGATAATGCCAGGTTTCTTTTCCCCTTCTTTTGGAAAGTTCCGCAGTGAGATCTAAGTAAGATTACAAACATATGAGTAAAATAAAAAATGATCTTATTTTAAAAACGCTTCTTGGTGAGCCAACGGAAAGAACACCTGTATGGATGATGCGCCAGGCTGGCCGTTATCTTCCCGAATACATGGTATTGCGGGAAAAGTATGGATTCTTTGAACGTTGCCAAACACCAGAACTTGCCTGTAAAATAACATTGCAGCCGGTAGATATTATTGGTGTGGATGCGGCTATTTTATTTTCAGACATACTTGTAGTACCACAGGCAATGGGACTGGAAGTGCAATTGATAGAAAGCAAGGGGCCAGTTTTACCTGACCCCATTAAAACCGCTGCAGATTTACAACGCGTGCGCGTACCGGATGTAAATGAAACATTGCAATATGTTTTTGATGCCATCAAACTAATTAAACAGGAACTGAATAACCGGGTACCCCTGATTGGTTTTGCAGGTGCCCCATGGACCTTGCTTTGTTACATGGTACAGGGAAAAGGTTCCAAAACATTTGATGAGGCAAAAGCATTTTGCTACACACAACCTGAGCTGGCGCACCAGCTTTTGCAAATGATTACTGACACAACCATTGCTTATTTAAAAGGACAGGTGGCAGCGGGTGCTGATATTGTACAAATTTTTGACAGCTGGGGCGGATTGCTGAGCCCGGATGATTTTGAAAATATTTCTCTTACCTACATCCGGCAAATTGTTGCAGCTTTAAAAGATGAAGTGCCGGTAATTATTTTTGCAAAAGGCGCATGGCATTCGTTGGATAGAATGGCGGCCACCGGTGCGCATGGCCTGGGGATCGATTGGTGTATTACAGCTCAAATGGCAAGAAAATTTGCAGGCAATAATATTGTATTACAGGGTAATTTTGATCCTGCTAAATTATTATCCCCCATACCGGTGATAAAAAAGGAAGTAAAAGAAATGATGGACGCGTTTGGGTCTGGAAACTATATTGCTAACCTGGGACATGGCATTTTACCCAACGTACCGGTTGATCATGCAAAGGCGTTCGTGGATACTGTGAAAGAATACAAGCGCCCCGTTTAAAAAATAGAACACAGATACCCTGGCGCTTCGCTGGCATATGGAACCCAGCTGCAATAAATGAATTAATATGGACACCGCTCCCAACTACAAAACAAGCACAGCTGCATTCAGGCAAAAATGGATCGAGCATATCTATTACCTGCAGCATACTATATGCAGTGCGCTGGAAGCTATTGATGGCAAGGGGTATTTTAATGAAGATGACTGGACAAGAGCTGAAGGGCGTGGAGGCGGTGGAAAAACAAGGGTAATCAGCAATGGCAATGTATTTGAAAAGGGCGGTGTAAATACTTCTGTTGTTTATGGCCATGTAAAAGAAAAAATGAAAGAGCAACTGCAGGTAGAAGGCGCTGCTAAATGGTTTGCAGCAGGCTTATCTTTGGTGATTCATCCAATCAATCCCTTTGTACCCACCGTGCATGCCAACTGGCGTTATTTTGAGTTATATGATACTGATGACAATGTATGCGATCGCTGGTTTGGCGGGGGCACTGATCTTACACCATATTATCTTTTTGAAGAAGATGCAAAACATTTTCACCAGACCATAAAAAATACAATGGATAATTTTGGAAGCGATCTTTACCCGGTCTATAAAAAGAAATGCGATGAATATTTTGTGAACAGTCACCGCAACAATGAAACAAGAGGAATTGGCGGTGTGTTTTATGATCACCTGCGTCCTGAAAATGATGAAGATGCTGAGCGATTGTGCAATTTCCAGGAAGCCAATGGCAATGCTTTTCTTACCGGCTATTTACCCATCGTGCAGAGAAGAAAAGATCTGCCTTTTGGCGAACGCGAAAAACACTGGCAGGAGATAAGAAGAGGGCGTTATGTTGAATTTAATTTGTTACACGACCGGGGCACATTATTCGGATTAAAAACAAATGGCAGAACCGAGAGTATTTTAATGAGTTTACCGCCAACAGTACGATTTGAGTATGGTTATCAACCAGCGCCGGGTAGTGAGGAAGATAAACTGTTTCAGGTTTGTTTGAAACCGAGGGAATGGATTGATGTCTAATTAATGAAATGTCTGATGTCTGATGTGATGATTTCTCTTATTCGAATTCGTTTGTTTGCTGGGTATATTTCTGATTTTGTGATTGAGGGATTTTGTGATTTCCACCTGTTCAATTATCATGAAAGATTTCAATCTTATGAATGCACAGAATTTAAATTTGATATATATGGTTTAAACAACCTGATAATTTGTTGAAATCAACAGGTTTTGATGGTGCTTAACATGATATTTCCCGGCAGAAATTTTGGATTTTGTGATTATTTAGACTAAACCCTGAACTATGACAAAATTCGAATTCCAACAAAGAACAAAAAGATTTCATGCTAATGTTATTAAGTCATGCACATTCTTTCCAAAAAATGCGGCGGGATTTGAAACTGCCAAACAATTGATAAGATCTGCAGGGTCAGTAGGCGCCAATTACGGCGCAGCCTGCAGGGGAAAATCAAAAGCTGATTTTATCTATAAGGTAGAAATAGTTTTAGAAGAAGCTGACGAGTCTCACTACTGGCTTGAAATAGTAAGAGA
>JBDSOC010000159.1:0-4368 GCA_039915085.1 Chitinophagaceae bacterium | reverse complement strand
TTATTGCCCAGCTCATTCATGGCATATAAAACACGCCGGTGAACAGGTTTCAGCCCATCTCTAACATCTGGCAAAGCCCGGCCGATAATGACGCTCATGGAGTAGTCAATATAGGCAGTCTTCATCTGCTCTTCGATATTTACGGAAATAATGCGGTTATTGTCCTGCGTTTCCAGCGGTACTGTATTGTCATCCATGGTTTGTACTCCTTCGTTTAGAAAAATGGCCTGTTATAAGGCTTGTTTTGCAATGCAAAATGCAAATATTGCAAGGTTTGCAAATCTATCTTATTTGAAGCGTATAACCTTCCAAAAATCAGTGTTTTTAGGCCGCTTTTTTCCACGATTGTGGACAGTTTAATAAGGCATTTAAAATGCCCTGGTTCAGCAAAAGAATGACAGGCATTCAGCTGCCTGATTTTATATAAAAACAGCTGTAAACAGCTCCTGCGTTCAATATGCTGAAAACTTAACTTATTCTTTATAATTTTTTCTTCCCCGGTTTTGGCGCAGAATTGGCATATTAGTAACTTTGGTATACCACATCCCCCGAAGAAACCGCGAACATCTTACCCTTTAAGACAAATCATCATTGATGTTTTTTGTCAATTATTTAATGTGCTTCAACTATGACCCATTATCGTTTATTAAGGGATAATAAAGAATCAGGCCCCTTCCCTGAAGAGGAAATGATTGCAAAAGGTTTTAAACCCTATGATTTAATATGGGTGGAAGGTAAGAGTGCGGGCTGGCGCTACCCAAGTGAAATTCCTGCATTTAAACCCTTTGCGCCTGCAATTGAAGAACAGCCTTACGACAGGTTTTATAAGAAACAACCTCCACAAAAGTTATTTGCATCAGAGGAAAAAAATACGCATTCTGATTATACACCTGTGGAAACAAAAACAATTTCCCCTGTTTCAAAAACAAATGAAACTATACAGCCACAGCAATTCCCTGTATCAAGACCGGCTCCCGATTATACAATTCAGTCTTTACCGGGGAGGCATATTCATGTAACACTTCCATCGGGTAATACAGTGAACCTGACCACGCTTGTTAGCAGGAAAGAAAACAAATTACCAACCGAAACCAATGAAGTAAATAAAACACCTGCAACTCCTGAAAGCAGGCAACCCGCTTTTTCTGCACCTGTTTATAATGCCGCTCCTGCTGGTATAAAAGAAGCCGCCAAAAAAATTATTGCTTCTCCCGCAGCGCGTACCAGCATTGAAACTGAAGTGTCATACAGCCAGCGGCCAAATGAATACCAGCCAGCTGCAGGCTTTTCATGGAGCCTTATTGCAGCAGCTTTCATAGGTATTGCAACACTGGTAGGACTCGGCATTATGATAGGTTTATCCATGAACCGCGAAAAAAATGACCTGGCCTTTAATGAATCGCTCCGCAATAAATCAAAACCAACCATACAAGTCCTGAGCAATAGCATCACAGCAAAGCCATCTTCATCCAATACAATACCTGATTTGCCTGCAACGGCAACAAATGATGGGGCGCAACGCACTTCTTCTGCAGGTAAAGAACTGGTACAAAATGCGGTTGTAAAAAGTACTGTTTCAACAGACAATGTTAATGATACAAAAGAAATAAAAAAATTACCTGAAGAAAAGCCGGTAACAGATAAAAATAAAGCATCAGCCACACAGGATGAAACGTTTTTACATACCACGCCTGTACCTGTAATAATTAATATTGAAAAGAATTTATCGCTGACCGCCAGTGACTTCAAAACGGGTGCCTTTGGTGGCATATCTGGTTTAAAATGTATCCTTTATAATAATTCCAAATTCCTGCTGGAATCAGTAGAAGTTGAAGTTGATTATATCCAGGCTAATAATAAAATATTTAAGACAGAGAAAATTTTATTTAAAGATGTTTCTGCCGGGTCCCGGGCTACTATTGAAGCACCCTCAAGCAACCGCGGTGTTAAAGTAACCAGCCGGATTATAAAAGTAAATGCCAAAGACACAGCCTTATCAAATAATACGGCTAAATCTTAATCATCTGCAGCTGTTATTTTTTAATTTTCAGTACATAGTTTTTCCGCTGATTGGCATGGTAGTTGGTTTTTAAAAATAACTATCCCTTTTTATCTCCGTATTCTTCTTTATATACAGTGTGTCTTTTGCAGACAATCGTAATTTGATGTAAAAACTGTTCTTCGATCTAAAGGATGCAGGAAAAGTTTTTAAACAATCTACAAGTAACCAGTAAAGCCCCGTAAGGTTTCGCTGGTTTTTTTTGTGCGCTTATATAAGCGTACATGCGGCACAAAAAGTATAATCCCGCAAAAAAAGAAAAGCCACCCGGCAAATGCCGGATGGCTTTATTTTATTCAGATAAAAATCATTTTAAATTACATACCCAATTTCCAACCTTCACGGTAAGTACGCCTTACATATTGATTGGCTTCATCGTAATTGGTAATCTTCATATTTTCTGCGTCCCAAAGTAATTTCTTACGACCAGGGAAACTCTTACCGTCTGCACCTTTGGTAATATAACTTCTCAATGCAAGGTTACCCATCAGTATGGTTTCTGTAAGTGGTCCGGCATAATCAAATGTTGAACTTGTTTCTGCTTTACCATAACCGGAAATACAGGCATTCACCCATTGTACATAATGCCCCTCTGGTACGCGTGCCAGTGTTTGCGGCACATTGATCTCTTTTGTTTTTGAAGTTGGCAAAAGCGTTGGATTGGCGCCATAACATTCACACATTATTTTTCCTTTTGTGCCAGTAATGATAACACCACCATCATCGCCACCCATTCTTTCATCAGGTCCCAGTTCGTCTGGTCTTTCAGGTATAATGCCACCATCCATCCAGTATAATTTTACATCGGGCTTGCCATTTTTACCAGGAAATTTCAGTTTAACAGAAGATGAAATAGGGCAGCTTTCGGGATAATAAGCGGCGTTCCACATTTTTTCAAAAACGGCGCCTTCACTGCATTCTACTTCTGAAGGATAGCCAAGTCCAACAGTCTTAAACGCAGGGTCAATCAGGTGGCAACCCATATCTCCCAATGCGCCCGTTCCGTAGGCCCAGTAGCCACGCCAGTTAAACGGTAAAAATTCTTTGTGGTATTCTTCAAATTTTGCAGGGCCCAGCCATAAATCCCAGTCGAGCTCTTTAGGTATTTCATCTTTTCCTTTGGGATTACCAAGTCCCTGTGGCCAAACCGGCCTGTTTGTCCATACATGAATTTCAGTAGCGTCTCCAATCAGTCCTGCATTGTACCATTCTCTCATTAAACGCACCCCGTCACCGGAAGCGCCCTGGTTGCCCATTTGTGTAACCACTTTATATTGCCTGGCAGCCTGGGTAAGCATACGGGCTTCATAAATATCATGCGTCATGGGCTTTTGTACATATACATGCTTGCCTCGCTGCATGGCGGCCATTGCTGCTACTGCATGTATATTGTCTGGCGTAGAAACGGAACAGGCATCAAAATTTTTTGCTTCTTTGTCCAGCATCACTCTCCAGTCCTTATAATATTTTGCTTTAGGAAAACGCTTTACCGAGTCAGCAGCCTGCCTGTCATCAACATCACATAAGAATGCAATATTTGCCTTAGGACTTTTTGAAAATTCTCTTAAGTCACTATTTCCTTTACCACCAGCACCTATACCTGCAATGGTGAGCGTATCACTGGGCGCTGTAAAACCGCGGCCCAGTACATGGCGTGGAACAATGAAAAAACTACCTGCTGCAAGAGATGCATTCCTGATAAATTTTCTCCTGGAAGCATCCTGCTTATTTTTTTTCGTATGGCTCATGTAAGAAGTGTTAAGTTATATGTTTTAAGTTATAAGTTACTTCTGTCGTTTTTTTCAAGTAAAAATATTCAGTGTTAACGCTGGTACAAGAAGACCTCCGAAAAGGCTGTTTTCTTACCACGTATTACTAAATACTTAAAACGTTATACAAGATTCGCTTCCAGGCTAATGCTGGTATTTAACAATTTGCTGATAGGGCAATTTGCTTTGGCATCATCGGCACATTCTTTAAATTTCGCGGCATCAATACCGGGTACTTTTGCATTCAGAACGATATTTGAAGAAGTAATGGTACCGTCGTCAAGCGATACGGTAGCAGTGGCTTCCAGCGAGTCTGGCGTAAAACCTGCAGCGCCCAGTACAAAACTTAGTTTCATAATAAAGCAACTTGCATGCGCAGCGGCTACCAGTTCTTCG
The DNA here is from genome assembly GCA_039915085.1 of Chitinophagaceae bacterium. Lineage (GTDB taxonomy): Bacteria > Bacteroidota > Bacteroidia > Chitinophagales > Chitinophagaceae > JACMLD01. The sequence goes on along the minus strand of JBDSOC010000159.1, from coordinate 144 downwards.
GGGTTGGTGCCAACGCCCTGTTCAAATCTTGATTTGTACGAATACTGTGTTTTGTTGAGTGTAGTGCTTTGTGTAGTTACATTTCCGCTGCCGTCTTTACCAGAACCGTTCCAAACGGCTGTTGCTGTACGTTTCATTTGTTAA
>JBDSOC010000276.1:0-26011 GCA_039915085.1 Chitinophagaceae bacterium | reverse complement strand
GGTTTCCCGGTTTCCCGGTTCAATACAAAATATTCATTGCTATTATTTATATAGCTGATACCGGAAACATAAAAATATTGTACGGCAAGCGGGTTTTTGTCAAAAGAGAAATCTGCGTTAGTGCTTGCCAATAAAATATATTGTCCGGTTGGCAGCGCATCCACTTTAATTTCAGTGCTGTGTTTTTGGTAATCATTGGTAGCAGGCAATGATTGATCCCAGTTGCTGATAGATTTCAGTGCTACCAGGTCTTTCCAGTAATTGTCGTCGTAACGGTTGGTAAGTTTACTTTTAAGATCTTCATTTAATAATGCTATGCGAAAATATAATTTTGTAAAGTTGCGGTAACTGACCAGCGTTCTGAATGACTGTTGCGGCAGGTTTACTTTTTCGGTAGACAGGTTCAGCTCTTTTTTTTCTATTTGCTGCAGAAGGTTATAGCAATTCGCCTTTCCTTCAGATTCTTCTTTTTGCTGTAATACCTGTTTACAAATGTTTGCGGCAATTGTGTATTCTCCTTTCGGGTTGTTAGCATCCTTATCATCATATTTTAACGGGTCATAGCTGGCCGCTTTATTTGCATGTAGTTGTGCTGTTAAATAGTAAGCCTGGGCAGCTGCTGGCAGGTTTTGATATTTGCCGGTAATGCCATTCAGTGCCTTTTCATAGAGACTATCTTTATTTTCCATAATGCCATGCTGCTGTATAAACTGCAGGCGATGAATGTCTGCATCAATCAGCGCATCCGGTTTTTCATCATTTAAATGGAAAGCCAGTAACTGCTGGTAAGTAAGCAACGCTTTATGGTATAATGATGCAGTGTCTTTGGTGGTAATGCTTAGTTTACTAAATATTGCTGCGGAAGAAAAATAAGCAACATCACTTATTTCAAATGCATATGCTGGCCTGGTTATGTCTCTTTCTGTGTTTTTAAAATATTCCAGCGCACGGTTAGCAAGCAGATCATACAAGGTGGGACGCAGATAGCGCGTACTTCCTTTTACTATGATTGGATCAAAGCCGTCCAGTTTTGTCTGCTGTAATGATCTTTCATTTTGCAGCGATGCTAAATAAAGCTCCGTGATTTTTTTATGAAAATCCTCCGCTCCCCAGGTGGCAATATCTTCTTTTTTAAAATTGCTGGTTTTCGTCCGGTTATATAACTGGTAACGTTGCTGTTGAAAATAAGTATAATATTTTTCTGCCAGTATTGAATTAAGTACTGACCTCGAAGGTTCGCCGTTTGTTTTTATTTCGTTTTCCAGTAAAGCAACAGCTTTCATATCCGCACTTTCTTCTTTCATATCCTGCAGACTTACCTGGTAAATTAATACCTTAATTAACTGTGCATCCTGCTTTTCTTTTTTCGCAAGTGCATAAATTTTACTGACCTCCTCAAGGGCCGATTGTGTCAGCCCTTTTTTGTTTACAAGCGAGTCTACCTTTTTCCATAGCGAATTGTAATTAGTCATTTTTTGCTGGGCTGATAAATAATAAGTAAATGAAAGTAGTAATGCAACAACCAGGGATATCTTCTTTGGTACAAATAACATGTTCACGAGTTTTAAAAAAAATAAATACTACTGTTGATACACCGGCAAGCCAGGTCTATCAACAGCGGCGATAAAGATAATAAAGTTGATTATGGATGCAGTATACAATGATTTTGCACATGCATAGTTTATTATAAGCTGTTAAAATATTTAACAAGAAAGAGCAACCATTCATGAAACAGCAAATAAACGCAGTAAGTGTTGCATTGCTTGCAGCAATCTGCGGCATTGGTTATCAATGTGTTGCCTTAACAAATTCTTATAATTTTTGGTTTTTACTTATCAGATGTGCGGGTATCTATTATACATACAGGAAAGAAAAACACCTGCGAGACAAACATTACTACGAACAAATAAAATTTACAATTATGAAAAAGATTTCTACACTTGGTTTTGGTATTCTTATTTCGGTTGCTTCTTTTGCAAATTTTGCACCCAGCCGTTTAATGGTATCTGCAGAAGGTAATGCCAGTATAAAAGTGACAGTGGATGGTAACCGTTTTGATCAGCAGTCTGTAAACAGCAGTGTGGTGTTTGATAACCTGCAACCCGGGTTTCACTCCGTAAAAGTATACCAGCTTGCAGAAAAACGTTTTGGATTTTTTGGCCGTAAACAGGCAGACTATCGTTTGGTGTACACCGCTTCAGTAAATATAAAACCTTTGTTTACTACCAGCATTGAACTGAACCGTTTTGGGAAAGCTCAAATAAAAGAACAACCAATGCGTGGCGGTTATGATAACAGGGGATGGGGCAACGATGATCGCAGAAAGAATGATCGTGATTATAGTGATAAGAATGATCGTGATTATAACAACAATGATCGTAACGGACGCAATGATGACTATGGCAGAAACAATGGTTATGATAACAACAGTTATAACCGTACCATCAGCAACGAAGATTTTTTTGCGGCTGAGCGTGTAATGGAACGTGAAAATTTTGACGACGCGCGTTTGTTGTATGCAAAACGTCTTGTAGCTGAAAGTTATGTTTCTGCTGAACAGGTGAAGGAACTGGCACGTTTTTTCTCTTTCGATAACAGCAGGCTTGATTTTGCCAAATATGCCTATAGCAGAACAACTGATAAAAATAATTACAGTGTAGTATGTAATGCGTTTTCTTCAGGTAACAGCAGGGATCAGTTAATGAACTATATAAGAAGTTGTAAGTAAGATTTAATGACAGGTTTAACACGGAAAGCCCCGCAAATTTTTGCGGGGCTTATTTTTTAAGTATTCAATATAAATTGTATGCGCCGCAGCATCCCCCATGGCAACAACTTTAATTTTGTAATCTCAATGCGGTAGATATCTGCGAAAAAAGGTGATAACCAGATAATTATTCATGAGGAATTTCCACAGTGCTGAATAATATTCCAACAGTACAAGAGTGTGACACAACGAAGCTTAATAGTAGCTGCAAAAGCCTGGGGCAAAAAAAACATCACCGTTTTGAAGCCGGCATAAAAAAGCTCCCGCTTTACGCAGAAGCCAGTCTTATGAATAGGCAGATTACTTATTTTTACTAATTACTTCTGCCATTTTTTTACCAATGTCTGCAGGACTTTGCACCACATAAATGCCGCATTCAGCCATAATCTTCATTTTAGCAGCAGCGGTATCATCTGCGCCACCGATAATAGCACCGGCATGGCCCATTCTTCTGCCAGGAGGTGCCGTTTGACCGGCAATAAAACCAACCACCGGTTTGGTGCTATTTGCTTTTATCCAATAGGCAGCCTCGGCTTCCATACTACCACCAATTTCACCAATCATTATTATGCCATCCGTTTCCGGATCATTCATTAATAATTCAACCGCTTCTTTGGTAGGTGTTCCAATAATCGGGTCGCCACCAATACCAATGGCTGTGGAAATACCAAGACCGGCTTTGACAACCTGGTCTGCAGCCTCATACGTGAGTGTACCACTTTTAGAAACTATGCCAATTCGTCCCTCTTTAAAAACAAAGCCTGGCATAATACCTACTTTGCATTCGCCGGCAGTAATAACACCCGGACAGTTTGGCCCTATCAATCTCGTATTTTTTCCCAATAAATAATTTTTTGCTTTTACCATATCCTGTATCGGTATGCCTTCTGTGATACACACCACCAGTTCAATACCTGCTTCGGCTGCTTCCATAATAGCATCAGCTGCAAACGCCGGAGGTACAAAAATGATACTCACATTAGCACCGGTAGCCTTTACTGCATCTGATACGGTATTAAAAACTGGCTTGTCCAGGTGCGTGCTGCCTCCTTTGCCGGGTGTAACGCCGCCTACCACATTGGTACCATATTCTATCATTTGCGTGGCATGAAAACTGCCTTCAGTACCCGTAAAACCCTGAACAATTATTTTAGAACTTTTATTAACTAAAACAGCCATGGTATATAAATTATGATTGTGGGCAAAAATAGGGGATTTGAGCTAAGAGAACAAAGGCATCAAAAAATCAGCTATTGCTCAGGCTTGTGGTATAGCGGCTATCAGCCCCTGGGTGTATATTTCTTTGGGGTGATAGTAGATCTGTTCCGCTGTACCCGTTTCAACTATTTTACCTTTTTGCATTACGATAATCCGGTCGCTGATATAATGTACCACAGAAAGATCATGAGAGATGAAAATAACAGTGAACCTGAATTCTTTTTTAAGATCATTTAATAAATTCAGTACCTGTGCCTGTACGCTTACATCAAGCGCACTTACACTTTCATCGCATACGATAAAAGAAGGATTAAGTGCCAGCGCCCTTGCAATAACAATGCGCTGCCGCTGACCGCCACTGAATTCATGCGGATAACGGTAAAAATGTTCGGGTTGCAGGCTTACTTTATCCAATAGCTCCATCACTTTGTCTTTTCTTTGCCTGGCCGAGGGTAACATCTTGTGTACCTGCAATACTTCCTGTATGGCATTACCAATGGTAATAGATGGGTTAAGTGCGGAATAAGGATCCTGAAAAATTATCTGGATATCTTTTCTTAACCTGCGCAGATCGGCGGGTGCATATTGCAGTAAATCATTTCCTTTAAATAATATTTTTCCATCTGTAGGTTCAATCAGCCGCAGCAGTGTTCTTCCCAATGTTGTTTTGCCGCAACCCGATTCTCCGACCAGGCCCAGTGTCTCACCGGTAAAAACATCAAAGCTCAGATCGTCTACTGCTTTGGTGTAATCGAAAACCTTTCCCAAAAAATTTTTCTTTCCGGGATACCATACTCTAAGATGTTCAACTTCTATTAATTTTTCATCATTAAAAACCAATACTGATTTTTTTTCTTCAGCCAATGCAGATTTCATGCTGAAATCCGGCTTGTGATTTTCCGCGCCTTCCAAAAAATCACTCACTACCGGTAACCGTTCCCCTTTTATATGCAATATGGGCCTGCAGGCAAGCAATCCTTTGGTATAGGGATGTTGCGGGTTTTGCATAACCTGTTTCACCGGGCCGGTTTCTGCAATATTACCTTTGTACATCACTACTACTTTGTCTGCAATTTCTGCTACCACGCCAAGATCATGTGTAATAAAAATGACGCCCATTTGGGTTGCCAGCTGCAATTCTTTTATTAACTGTAAAATTGTTTTTTGTACGGTTACATCCAGTGCTGTTGTGGGTTCATCGCAGATAAGTAATGAGGGGTTGCCACTCATGGCCATGGCAATCATTACTCTCTGTTTTTGTCCGCCGCTTAACTGGTGCGGATAGCGATCAAATATTTTTTCCGGATTGGGTAATTGTACTTTTTCAAATAATGAGATGGTCTTTTCTTTGGCCGAAGTCCCGGACATTTTTGTGTGTAATAAAATGGCCTCCATTACCTGGTTGCCGCAGGTAAAAACGGGGTTGAGTGATGTCATTGGCTCCTGGAAGATCATGGCAATTTTCTTACCACGGATCTTGCGCAGGTTATTTCCTTTTGCCTGTAAAAGATCGATCTGCTGCAGACCATCTTCACTGAACAGGATGCTGCCATTTGTATAACGCACCGTGTTAACAGGCAGCAATTGTAAAATGGACAGCGCGGTAACAGACTTTCCGGAGCCGGATTCGCCAACTACGGCAACAATTTCTCCGCGGTTAACACTAAAAGAAATATCATGAAGAGCGGCATGCGTTCCCTGTTCGGTTTCAAATTCAACGCGTACATTTTTTATTTCTAGCAGTTGATGCAAAATTTTTAATTTGATGTCTATGATAAAAAAAATAAGGTTGATTGAAATTCAGCATTTCCAATCCGCCAGACTAAAAAATTTGCCACAGAGGTAAATGAGGTAATTCACGGAGAAAAAAGAGAAAGGATAAGCCTCCTTTAACTCTGTGAAAAATAGCCTCCTGTCCTCCGTGGTAAAAATAAGAGCGCAGGTACTTCAGACTAAAAAATTTGCCACAGAGGTAAATGAGGTAATTCACGGAGAAAAAAGAGAAAGGATAAGCCTCCTTTAACTCCGTGAAAAATAGCCTCCTGTCCTCCGTGGTAAAAATTAAAAGCGCAGGTGCCTGACCGTCATACCATCATTAATCAGTTGTTTTAATGAGTCGATGCCAATCCTGATATGGTTTTCAACGAAGTTGCCGGTTACTTTTTTATCACTTTCTTCCGTTTTCACGCCTTCTGGTACCATGGGCGAATCGCTGACAAGTAACAAGGCACCTGTAGGTATTTTATTATAAAAACCTACAGAAAAAATTGTAGCGGTTTCCATATCAATGGCATAGGCCCTTATTTTTTGCAGGTATTCTTTAAATACTTCATCATGTTCCCAAACCCGGCGGTTGGTAGTATATACAGTGCCTGTCCAGTAATCGCACTGGTAATCCCTTATGGTGGTAGAAATGGCTTTTTGCAGTGCAAAAGCGGGAAGGGCCGGTACCTCCGGTGGAAAATAATCATTAGAAGTACCCTCTCCGCGGATGGCAGCTATCGGAAGTATTAAATCGCCTATTTTATTGCGTTTTTTAAGCCCGCCGCACTTGCCCAAAAACAGTACTGCTTTTGGACTGATAGCTGTAAGCAAATCCATTACAGTAGCGGCTGTGGGGCTACCCATACCAAAATTAATTATGGTGATATCACCCGCGGTGGCGCATTGCATCGGCCTGTCTTTACCTACTACCTCCACACTGTGCCACTCTGCAAAAAGCGTTACATAATTGCTGAAATTGGTAAGCAGTATGTATTCCCCAAAGTCTCCCAGTTTTTGGCCGGTATACCTTGGCAGCCAGTTTTGAACAATTTCTTCTTTGGATTTCATGTGTTTATTATTTTTACAGGCCACATCGTATATCCACTATAATTTCCAGGGTAGTTTGTATACATAAACCCGGGTAATTATTATGAATATTTCATAATAAATTACTCTTTTGATCTTTGCAATCAGCTAAGATACTAAATTGCCATTGCAGAAAGATTAAGCCAATTATGATATTCATCAATTATCCTCCGCATCAGTATAAAATACGTGAGCCGGAATTGAAAAAAGAAGAGATATGGGATGATACGAGGCGCCAATGGGTGAGCCTGACCCCTGAAGAATGGGTAAGGCAGAATTTTGTTCAGTATATGATACAAATCTGCAAATACCCGGCATCTTATATAGCGCTGGAAAAAAAGATTCAATTGGGAGATGTAAAAAAAAGATTTGATATACTGGTGTACAACGGTGCTGTGAAACCCTGGCTGATGGTAGAATGCAAATCAAAAGAAGTTCAAATGAATAAAAGAATTTTGAACCAGGTATTGAATTACAATATGGCAGTGCCGGTACCGTATCTCATTATTACCAACGGCCATTATTGTTATGGTTATCACCGCAATGGTGTAGATATTAAAGAGTTGATCGCATTGCCGGAGTACGAATAGTGATTAGCCCCTCCGTTATGGCAGTAAAATGAAGGAACACGGGTAACACATATTAGATGAACTGGCAAACGTCATCATTACTTTATTTTTAAAATAAGAGTCATCTCTATTCAGCATCTGTAAGAAGTTGCTATAGAAAATCGTGTATACCCATCTGACCTTACTAATGCGCGTTCAAAAAATATTTTGCGAAGCAAAAATCTCACTTATAAATTCCACCAATGCGCATCCGGATATGATTTACCCAGCACCACGGGTTCTCCTATCATTGGTGTTGTAATGGGTAAATGCAGTTCCGCTGCTTTTTTCACCACGCGTTTAACAGGGTCATTCCATGAATGCAATGCGAGTGTAAACTTGGCCCAGTGTACCGGCAGCAACATTTTTGCATTCAGATCAATGGCAGCCTGTGCAGTTTCCTCAGGCATCATATGTATGTGTGGCCAGTGCGCATTGTACTGCCCGCATTCAAGTATTGCTATATCAAAGGGACCGTATTTACTGCCAATTTCTTTGAAATGTGTATCGTAGCCTGAATCACCGCCAATATAAATAGTATAGCCAGCGGCCTGTAAAATAAAGCCCGCCCACAATGTCTTTCCGCGGGCAATGCCCCTTCCTGAAAAATGGCGGGCAGGTACTGCCGTTAGTTTATTATTTTCAGCAGTGCTGGTTATTTCCCACCAATCCAGTTCAGTAATAATAGCTTTATCGTATCCCCAGAATTCGAAATGAGATCCGGTACCAAGACCAGTAATTACTTTTTTTATTTTTGGTTGTAAGGCAACAATGCTTTCATAGTCAAGGTGATCATAATGATCATGTGTCTGGATAAGCAGATCAATACAGGGCATATCCTGTACGCTAAAAACATCTGCACCGGGATATGCTTTTACCATAAAAGAAAATGGTGCTGCATGATTGCTGAATATGGGGTCTATCAATATATTACATCCATTAATACGGATCAGGTAAGATGAATGGCCGAACCAAACAATTACCGGTGCATCATTTTCAAGATTGTGCAAATCTGTTTTTACAAAGGGCAAGGGCAGCGGCGGTTTGGTATCTCCTGGTTTGTTCAAATAGGATTTCAGGGTTTTCCAGAATGAACTGTCTTCAGCCATAACCGGGGTAGGACTTAAATTCTGAAAGGCTCCATTTTTGTAATTGGGTGATTGTTGTATTTTCAAAAGTTTTTCTCCCGCAGGTATTTTGCCAAATACTCTTTGAAGCATATTTTTTATTTTTTGCAAGGTACATGTTCAGCCTTGTAAGCCTAAAAAACAAATTTAGCGGCAATTTAAAAACATACACTTATTTTTAAGCAGGTTCGTGCCGGTAAATACATGTAATATTTGAAAAAGAAAATATCTGTTTATACTGCTTCAGCAATTGTAATAGCCAATATGATAGGCACTGGTGTGTTTACCAGTCTTGGTTTTCAATTATCTGTGGTACAAAATACCTGGACGATATTATTACTCTGGTTTGTGGGAGGTATATTGGCTTTATTCGGCGCATTTGCTTATGCTGAATTGGGTACTCACTTTAAAGAATCCGGTGGCGATTATATTTATTTGTCGCGGTTGTTTCATCCATTGCTTGGGTATCTTTCAGCCTGGGCCGGCCTCACCGTTGGATTTTCAGCACCAGTAGCACTTGCTGCCATGGCATTTACCAAATACCTTGCACCCTTTGGTTTACAAAATAATGTGTGGCTGGCCATTACCGTTATAGTGCTGATTGGCCTTATGCATAGTTTTACTATTAAACATAGCAGCCGTTTGCAAAATATATCTACGTTGGTTAAGGTGCTTTTTATAATCAGTCTCATTTGTATTGGCCTTTTTATGCATGGCAGCAGTGACAATGCTTTTAATTACGGCAATAGCTGGCGCCATGAGCTTATTACACCTGGTTTTGCAGTGTCAATGATATATGTTGGCTTTGCTTACACCGGCTGGAATGCGGCTGCTTATATAGTAGATGAAATTGAAAATCCTGCAAGAAACCTCCCCAGGGCGTTAATTGGAAGCACGCTTTTTGTAGCGGCCAGCTACATATTATTCCAGTTTGTTTTGTTGAAACACGCATCAGCACCAGCAATGATGGGTAAAGAAGAAGTTACTTTTATTGCCTTTGATAACCTGCTGGGCAGTTCAGGTGGCAAATGGGTAAGCGTTTTTATCGCCATACAATTAGTAGCCACCGTTAGTTCTTATTTATGGGTAGGTCCGCGTGTAACCCATGCAATGGCAAAAGAATACAAGCTATGGAAGCCGCTGGCAAAAAAAAATGCGCATGGCATTCCGGTGGCTGCTTTATGGCTGCATGTTTTTATTAGTATTTTGCTTGCATTAACTGGTTCTTTTGAAAGGATATTATTGTATGCGGGATTTGTGTTGCAATTAATGGCTTCTCTAACAGTTGCCACCAGCCTGTTTATCCGCGAAAAAAAACCGGGATCATTTAAAAGTCCCTTTAAACCCGTGCTGCAAATTGTTTTCCTGTTATTTAATACCTGGGTACTGATTTTTACTATGGTAGACAGGCCCGTTGAAAGCCTTATTGGTATTGCCATATTGTCGGTGGGTGCAGTGGTTTATTATTTCGATAAACCAGCAGATGTAATCGTCAATTAAATTGATAATCAGCAAGTAAAGTTCTCATAAGCGAGGAGAGCAGGACTTTAACAACCTCAACTTTTATAAATATTCCCGCTTTAGGGTATTGCCCCATATTCCTTCCGGCTTTAACTTGCAACAACGAATGAGTATACTATACCTGGTATTATCTATATTGGCTGTGTGGCGGATCACTCATTTGTTTTCAAAAGAAGATGGCCCCTTTGATATAATATATGCAATAAGGAAAAAAGCAGGTGCAGGGTTTTTTGGGAGCCTGCTCGATTGCTTTTATTGTACAAGTGTTTGGGTGGCGCTGCCATTTGGTTTATGTCTGGGTAATGGCTGGATCGAAAAATTATTGTGCTGGGCGGCGCTCTCTGGTGCGGCCTGCCTCCTGGAACAGGCCACAACAGCAAAAGACAATGACAAGCATGACAACACACCGGATTATACTGAAGACTAAATTAACTACGACTTAAAAATAAAGCTATGTGCAATTGTGGTAATAAAAGAAGCGGGTTGACAGCATCCTCACCTGCAGCACCAACGCAAAGTGTGCCGGTAAACAAAGCTGCCCAGAAAACCTGGCCTGATGTTACTTTTATGTACACTGGCCAATCTGCACTAACAGCAACAGGAAATATGACCGGCAAGCGCTATCGTTTTAGCGGACCAGGGGACAGGCAAATGGTTGATTATAGGGATGCACCTTCTATGATGACCGTACCGGTATTGAAAAAGGTGTAGTAAAATAGCGGCCGGCAACATTGAATGAATAATCAATTTGTTTTTTTGTAGTTTAAAATTGCCCATCCATTAAAGACAATGGCAAAGCCTGCCATAATAAGAAACTGGTATTTGATATCGCGGAAGCCGCTGCCTTTTAAAACGATCATCCGCATCACTTCAATGAAATAAGTTACAGGATTAAATTTTGCTATCATCCTGGCCCATCCCGGCATACTGTCAACAGGTGTAAAAAGCCCGCTCATCAAAAGAAAAATCATAATAAAGAAAAAGGCGACAGACATGGCTTGTTGTTGTGTCTCTGAGTAAGTAGAAATAAGCAGCCCTAAGCCAAGCAAAGCAACCAGGTACAGAGAAAGAAACGCATACAATAGCCCGATACTGCCCAATGGAATGATTCCATATACCAGCCTTCCCACAATAAATAAGCCTGCAGAGAAAACGAATATACCAATCACCCAAAACGGTATAAGTTTACCCAAAATAAAATAATACTTTTTTATGGGTGTTACATTTATTTGTTCTATTGTTCCGATTTCTTTTTCTTTTACAATGTTAAGCGAACACATATACGTGCAAACCATTGTAACCAACACTACCAAAATGCCGGGCACCATAAAAAATGGATAATATAGAAATGTATTGAACCAGTTGGATGACGTTACTTCAATAGCCGGAGACTGGTTAAAGCGCTGCAGTGGCAACCAGTCTAATCTTATACTGGCGTTGAAACGGGTAATAATAGTTGCCAGGTAAGAACCGCCCAGGCCGGCCTTCGTTCCATTTATGGCATTTACTGCGATAAATAATTGCTGTTTATTTTCACGCACTATATTTTTCTCAAAGCCATCTGGTATTTCCAGTACCAGGTCTGCCTGGTCACTTTCTATTTGCTTAAAAGCTTGGTTGAATGAATTGCTGTAGCCCGCAAGTTTAAAATACCCGGAAGAAGTAATTGATGAAATTAACTTTTTCGAATAGGTAGAATGGTCATGATCTACAATAGAAATATTGATGTTTTTAACTTCGTAATTGGCTGCCAGTGGCATTATCAGCAATTGTATCACCGGCATAATAAGTATTACCGGCAGCAAAGATTTGTTTCGGAATATTTGTTTAAACTCTTTACGGAGCAAATATTTCAGCGTTCTCATTGCAGGCGTATTTTAAAGTTTTTAAAGCTGATCAGCAGAAGTAAAACAGTCATGCCAAAAAGTATTAATGTTTCTTTCCAGATGGCAGCAAAGCCGAGGCCCTTAATCATAATTGATTTTACAATAACGTAGTACCATCTGGACGGTACGATATTCGAAATTACCTGCAGTGGTTTGGGCATATTTTCTATTGGAAACATAAACCCGGTAAAAAGCATGGTAGGAATAAGCATTCCCAATAATGAAATAAGCATGGCAGACTGCAATGAATCCGTACTGTTTGAAATAAGCAGTCCAAGCGAAAGTGCGGCGGTAATAAATAAACTGCTTTCGGCAAAAAACAACAACAGGCTGCCATTAAAAGGCATGTCAAGTAAAAACACACTCAGTAGCAATATGATAGTGAGGTTAACCAGTGAAAGGACAAAGTAGGGCACAGCTTTGGAAATAATAACCAGGAACGGGTTGAAAGGTGATACCAGGAGAATTTCCATAGTACCTTTTTCTTTCTCTTTTACAATGGAGGCAGATGTCATTAAAACACAGACCAGCAAAAGCACCAGTGCCATTACCCCGGGTACAAAGTTGGTGGATCCTTTTAATTCCGGATTGTACAGCATTCTTGTTTCCGGAATAATCTGATAAGGAAGGGGATTAAGTTTTGTCAGTTCCTTCTGGTAATCCATTACTATAGTGGTAATATAATTAGTAAGCGTGGCAGCTGTATTGGGATCGGATGCGTCTGCAATAACCTGGACGGATGCCTTGTTAAAATGCGACAGATCATTATTAAAACCCGCAGGAAAGATAACAGCCAGTTTTATTTGCCCGCTTTTGAATGCTTCTTCAATCTGCTGGTGGTTCAGCAATATTTTTTCAATTTCAAAATTATTGCTGGCAGCTATTTTGTCAATGATGCGTTGTGTTGCATTGTCTTTGGCGTAATCGCAGATAACAATTTTTGAATTTTTAATTTCATTGGTAAGGGCAAAACCAAACAGGATGATCTGCGCAATGGGCAAGCCAAATAAAAGCAGCAGTGTTTTAGTATCACGGAATACGTGATAAAATTCTTTTCTTATAAAAGTGATAAACTGTTTCATTTTTTCATGGATTAATCTGCTTTTCGTTTTGCGCCCCTGGCCAGTTCAAAAAATACCCCGTCCATGGAAGCTGCAGAAAATTGTTGTTTTAAGTTTGCGGGCGTATCAAGTGCTTTTATTACACCATCTACCATCATAGATATCCGGTTGCAGTATGCTGCTTCATCCATATAGTGCGTGGTAACAAAAATGGTAATGTTCCTGGCAGCAGCAGCATAGATCAGGTCCCAGAACTGCCTTCGGGTTACCGGATCAACACCCCCGGTTGGCTCATCAAGAAAAACGATTTTTGGATCGTGCAAAACCGCAACTGAAAAAGAAAGTTTTTGTTTCCATCCGGGAGGCAATGATCCTACTAATTTTTTTGCTTCGTTTTTTAATCCCAGTTGTTCAATCAGTATATCGCTTTTTTCTTTTATTTTTTTATCAGGCAGGCCATAAATACCGGCAAAAAATTCAATGTTTTCAACTACCGTCAGGTCTTCATACAAAGAAAATTTCTGGCTCATATAGCCAATATTTTTTTTAATCTCTTCTGCCTGTTTGTATATATCAAATCCTGCAATGGTGGCTGATCCCGATGAAGGAGTGGAAAGGCCGCAGAGCATTCTCATAGCGGTGGTTTTGCCTGCACCATTGGCGCCAAGAAAGCCGAATATTTCGCCTGCATATACCTCGAAAGTAATTTCATTAGCAGCAATGAAATCACCAAAACGTTTGGTTAGTTTATCCGTTTTTATTACTACCTCTTTCATTTTAGTTATTCATGAGTTTAATAAAACAATCTTCAATAGACGGTTTTATTTCTTTTAATTCAATTTGCTCATATTGCTTTGCATGCAGGTAATTGAGTAATGCAGGTTCCGCATTTTCAGGTGCTGCCCGGAAAGTAATGTGGTGATCTTCACCAAAAGCATAACAACTGCTTATGTTTTCATTATTTCTCAGATCATTTATAAGACTGCTCATTTTAGTTGCCTTAATGGCATATAGCTTTTCGGGATATTGGCGGGTAATGTTTTCCGGTGTTTCCACCGATAATATTTTACCACCCTGTATCAATGCGATTCGTTCACACAATGTTGCTTCATCCATATAGGGAGTGGAAACTAAAATGGTAATGCCTTCCTGCTTTAGTCTTTTGAGCATTTCCCAGAATTCTTTTCTTGAAACAGTATCAACGCCTGTAGTGGGTTCATCCAGGAAGAGTACGGAAGGCCGGTGTATAAGGGCACAGCACAAAGCAAGTTTTTGTTTCATTCCACCCGATAACTTCCCCGCCCTGCGTTTTTTAAAAGGCTCTATCTGGATGTAAATATCTTTTATAAGGTCATAGTTGGTTGCCACAGTTGTATTAAAAAGGGTAGCGAAGAAGTTCAGGTTTTCTTCCACGGTAAGATCCTGGTACAGCGAGAACCTGCCCGGCATATAACCAACTTCCCTGCGGATTTTTTTGTAATCTTTTACTACATCGCAGCCATTTACGCTGGCGCTGCCGCCATCGGGCAGTAATAAAGTGGTAAGGATGCGGAAGATGCTTGTTTTGCCTGCACCATCGGCTCCAATCAATCCAAAAAGCTCTGCCTTATTAACAGAAAAAGAGACATCATCTACGGCAACAAGTTTATCCCTGTTGTATGTCTTTCTTATATTATTGAGAATTACGTCACTCATTTCTACAGTTTTATTTCTCCGTACATACCAATTTTGTAACTCCCGTCATTCTTCACTTTTATTTTTATGGCGTATACCATATTAGCCCGCTCGTCTTTTGTCTGGATGGTTTTAGGAGTGAATTCAGCCTTATCACTAATCCATGTAATAATTCCTTCTGTTTCCTTATAACCGCTTTTACCATCATCAGTGTTTACTTTTATTTTTTGATTAAGTTTCACACCAGGTAATTGGTTGCCTGTTATGTATGCCCGCAGAATGATAGTTGTCAGGTCAGCTATTTTGTACAATGGTTTTCCCTGTAAAGTCATTTCATTTACTTCGGCGTATTTGGTCAGGACAGTCCCGCTGGTGGGATTAATAATTCTGCACCTGTTAAGCTGGTCGTTGAGTTGTTCAATTTGCACCTGCAAGGGTAGCAGATCGCCACTAATGGAAGAAGACTGGGTCTGTAGCGCCGATACCTGTGCATCTTTTTGTTTACCTGTAACAAGTAATTGTTTTTGTGTTTCATCTATTTGTGCATTTATATCATCTAATTGTTTTGGCGTGGCAGCATCGGCTTTAACAAGGTTCTGGAGACGTTTTTGTTCATGCATCAAATTGTTTAACCGGCTTTGCGTAACAGCTTCCTGCTGATTGTAATAACCTGTTTGGGTGGTTATATTCGGAATGCGTTTTCCTGTTGCTTTCAGCTGCGCTTCCAGTTGTTTTTTCTTTAGAAAAAGCTGGATGCTGTCAATATAGCCTATTACTTGTCCTGCCTGTAATACGATTCCTTCTTCTACGTCTAATTGTTTAATGGTTCCCGGGGCTTCTGCCGAAATAATGGTTTCTTCTGCTTCAAAAGAACCAGAAGCATCAAAACTATTTTTATTGTTTGTGCAGGATGCCAGTACAATCAGCAAGATTAATGCAAGTGCCATTTTCCTGGTAATTTTCATTGTTGTAAATTTTTAGCGTATTTAATTTCCCGATGTTGTTTGATAATTATATTCGGCCAGCAATAACTGAACCTGGTGTAAAACCATATTTTGCCTCGCCTGGTCTTCCGCATTGACATAGGCCAGGTAATCGATGCTGGTCAGTATTCCGTTCTGTAACTGGCTGCCGGAAGTTTGTTTTATTTTTTCGCGGAGCTCAATGATTTCTTTATCTGTGTCAATAAGCTCTTGTAATTTCAACACTTCACTGTTTTGCTGCGACAATACAAGGTTCATGTTTAAAAGAAATGTTTCTTTTTGTATATCAATAGAAGCCTGATTTATTTTCAGGATAGCCTTTTCCTTTTTAGCAGTATATAATCCGGAGAAGTTCCAGTTTAATTTCAGCCCCCCGATATAGTATAATGAGAATTCATTGCTTAAGAAGTTTAGCCCGGGTTTGCCATAGCCTCCCTGTGCAAACACGCCAATTCTCGGTAAATTTTTAGCCCTGATGAGTTTGTCCTGTATGGTAAAACTATTTTTCTGCACTTCGTATAATTGCAATTCTGGTCGCTTGATACCTGGTGTTATGGCAGATGGTAGTGGTGACAATAAGGTTGTATGCTCATTCACCGGCTGATTGATAAAGATGGCAAGCATGTCTGTGAAACCTTTGCGGTTTGCTTTTAGTTCAATACTGCGCTGATCTGTTTTAAGTAATTCTGCTCTAAGTATATCCGAGTTACTTTTTAATGCGGTACCATTGGCAATCGCTGCGTTTGTTTTTTCAATCCCTGACTGAATATCTTTTTTCAATAACACAGTTTGCTGAACCTGTGCGTCTACCAGCAGGATACCAAAAAAAAGCTGGTTAATGCGCTCTTTCAGTTTATATAATTCAACGGCCAGTTTTTGCAGTTCTGTTGCTGCATTTGCTGTTACCAGTTGCTTTTGCTGCTGTATAGTATAACCGTCTGTCAGCGGCTGATAAATTTCACCATAGGTTTTGTACTGGTCTTTGCTTAATACAGGAATGGATACATTGGGCAGTGATATTGGAATTTGAGTAACTGCCGACTGGTAGGTGGCTTGTCCGTAGAGGTTAAGCTGCGGCAGGTATCCTTTTGAAATATTATCAATGGTGTATTCTTTTGTTTTTTCTATAAGGGCCATTTCCCTGGCCAGTGGATAATTGGCCTTGGCCAGCTCATAACATTGCGCAATGGTAAGCGTACCGGAAGATTGTGCAAAGCAAATTACAGAAAGAAACAGTGTGCAACCTGCAAGTACAGATTGCTTCAGCAACTTTGTTTTTTGTTTCCTTTTAAACATCTTGTGTAATATTTTATTTTAATCATTTATTTGCTCCATAGCAATAAAATTATTTTGCTTTAAGGACGGCCTTTATCCAGCGGGGTATCAATTTTTTTCTTTCGACCATGAGAACATTAAAATCTTTATCAGAGAGACCTCCAATACTTTTCAGCATAGGGCCTGCAATAAAAGGAAAGGCGGTCATGCTTAACATGTTCATAATAAGATGCAGCGGATGTATGGGTGTTATTTTTCCTTCCTTAATTCCCTGACGGAACTGTTGTATGAAATGTGATTTCAATATCATTTCCACACCCATTTTTGATACCAGCAAATCCGGGTTTTCTCTTAACTCACTCAGTATAAATAATGGGATATCCGGATTTTGGATAAGCAGTTCAATGTGCTTTTCTGCAAAGGTTTCTATTTTAATTTCCAGAGAGGTTTTATCATTGTTGAATATATCAAGTAAGGATTTGGCAAAGCCCTGCAAACTCTCCAGCATAATAAGGTCAAAAAGCTTTTGCTTACTGCGGAAATAATAGTTTAGAAGTGCCAGGTTAATGCCCGCCTCTTCTGCAATGTCCCTGGTACGCGTAGCCGCAAATCCTTTTTTATGAAATACAACACGGGCTGCATTTTTTATTTTGGTCTCTGTGCTGGTGTCGTTTTCGGGTTTTGCTTTTCCTGGCTTTATTTGCTTCGTTCCCTTCATGCTGTAAAGATATAAGGTAAACTTTTAATTAAACAAAAGATTTAATCAAATGATTAAAATTGTACATGAAATACAGTTTTCATCATGTGGATGGCAGGCATGAGGCCGGAAACTGTTCAAAAATTAATTGGGGGAATGCAGGCAGAGCGTGTCGGAAAACTACAATAATATTTCATTTACATGCCTGTGAATATTGGCCGATATTTTTTCAAGTGGCAGGTCGTTTTCATCTCCACCAAACGGGTCTTCTATTTCTTCTGCAATTATTTCAAGACTGGCCAGTACATAGAAAACAAATGTTACGATGGGTATAATAAGGTAGCCCAATGAGAATACATAACCAAAAGGCAATGTGACTACGTAAAGGAAAATGAATTTTTTTATAAAGGCGCTGTAGGAGTAGGGGATAGGGGTATTCTTAATGCGTTCGCAGCCGCCGCATATATCTGTAAAAGAAATTAATTCGCCGTTCAGTACAATAAGCTGATCGCCATTAATTTTTTCTTCTTTATACAATTGCTGTATTTTTTTAAAGAGAAGCGCAGCCACCTGGTTAGGTACATGTTTGTCCTTATTGATTTCCTGTTCAAGTTGTTCATAATTATCAAATAAAGAAATCCTGGTAGTTTCATGCCCAAGGTGTTTTTTTAATGCGTAGGCATAGGCAGGAATTATTTTCCGGAAAAAAGCCCGGTTGGTCTCATCACCCGGCGGTAGCATTACCGACAATTTAATGGCCAGGTTCCTGCTGGTATTAACCAATGCGCCCCAGAGTTTTCTTCCTTCCCACCAGCGGTCATAAGCAGTATTGGTTCTAAAAACCAGTAGCATCGAAATAACAAAACCCAGCAAGCCGTGCAAAACAGGTACGCTTTTAATATGACTGCTCTCTGGCAGATGCCACCATTCAGTTTCTGCAAAAGTTACCATGCCTGCATATATTGCAACGCCTATCAGCAATGGCATCAGCTTGCGGATAGTATCGGATTTATGAAGCCTGAATAAAAAAATAAACCAGTCTTTGGGATTATAACTTATCATACGAAAGGATTTCTGATTTAAGTATTTAGTATTTTGAGATTCTTTGACCTTCCTGAATTAAAGGCAATCACAAAGTCTGTCAATCCCAAGATCAGCAATTGTCTAATTATTTAATTAACTCCAGTCTCTTAATCCATCGTCTTAAAAAATATAATGGAATCATACCAATGATGCCAAACGAACAATCAATACATTTCCAGTAAAGTGGAATACCACGTACAGGCCCGGCAATAAAAGCCAGTGGAATAACAGCGATACAGGCGAGCATGCCCCATTCTATCACCCAAATATTTTTTATTGGATCTTTTAAAGGACCTATAAAGAACATTGCGATAACAATGTGTGCAAACGCCAGCCAATCGTATCCATAAGCCAGCATAGGGTAGTGCAGGTTGGTATAGTGGATAGCCTCGTACACGCTGGTAATAAACGTTGCCAGTCCGCCAGGCATATTGTTGCGGAACCCCAGCAACCAATGCAATTCAGTTTCCAGCGGAAAAGCGGTAATGCCACTCAATGCAAGCGAAATCATAAAAAAGATAATGGTAAATCTTATCCTGGTAAGTAGTTTTTTGTATGCCGGGTTGAATTGCATTTGCCTAAATTAGAAATAAAAAAAGTGAAACGTTCATTGTTTCACTAAAATATTACAAGCCGTTAGCCGCTTTTAGTATTCCTGCTTGATTCTATCAATTGCATTTAATAAACCACCACTGAATTTATCATCAGCCAGTTGCCAGAACATAATGCCATTGAGGTTATTTTTTATGACATACTTTGCTTTTAGCTGCACAGATACGCTGTCGTCATAAGTAGCCAGTAAGCGCCTCTGAATATTGAACGCGTAGGGAGCGTTGGCAATGCTGTCCCAATACTGTACAAAACCGTTGGCTGCACTCAGGGAATCGCTTATCCTGCTAAATGAAAAACCGTGGGCGAATTTTCCTGGCAGGTAAAGTCCATTGTTGGTTGTATCCGTCACCTCGAAAAGCCTCCCGTAAAAAGCCGCGCCGATTACAATTTTATTGGCAGGAACGCCGGCACCCAGCATCATCTGTACACCATTGTCTGTTGATTCTTTCTGGTGGGGGGTTGAGTATAACGGGGTATGATGACCGCTAACGGTGCTGAAACCGGATACCAGGTCATAACTCATCAGGTTAACCCTGTCCACTTTTTTCATTACTTTTTTCCATTCCAGCGAGGAGTCTATAAACTTTGCGAAGCCGCCGGCAGCAAAGCTTATTTCATTTTTTCTGCCCAGTTTTCTTCTCAGTTGTTTTACCAGTTGCGTAAAGGCAGGCTTGTCTCCGGGGGAATAAGCATGGCCCGGAAAACCTTCAATCGCCGGGTATTCCCAATCGAGATCAATGCCATCTGTACCAAAATAATTATTGAGATCCCTTACAGAACGGGCAAACTGCCTTCTCCCTTTCCCGGTAATAAAAACGGGTGAGCAGGTTTGGCAACCGCCCCAACCGCCCAATGATAATATTATTTTTAATTGCGGGTTACGGCTTTTCAGTGCTACCATTCTTTGTATAGTGGCGCTGTCACGCGCATTACCGACAGATAATTTATTTCCTTTCAAATGACAGAAACAAAAAATGAGGTGGGTTAGTTTTTCAACTTCAAAACTGTCAATCATTGTGGAGCGGCCTGCATAATAAGCAATTACTGCAATGGATTTTTTGCTGTTTGTTTTTTGTGCAACAGTATGTAAAGAAATAATACTGAAGAATACAGACAATAGAATACGGTGATTCATATATTTATTTTATTCAATGAAGTTGTATAATGGCAGGAGGTCTAAATTAAAAAAAGACAGGCGAATTGCCAGCTAAAATGGTATTGAATGTTAGTAAACGCGGTGTAAAATGGCCTTTGCTCCGGTTTTAGTTAAACTGTGTTAATATTATGCACATTTATGCCCGGATGGCCTTAACAAGGGGCAGGTTATTTCATTTCTACGCTTACTTGCACTACCTTTGCATCCTCATAAGAAAACCGGTAATTAATGATCGCTATTTTAATTTTTTTCTTTTCGCATTGGTTTTTATCACTGTTCTTCCATACATTTTTTTTACACAGGTATGCTTCTCACCAGATGTACACTACCGGTAAAAAAAGGGAGCGGCTATTTTATTTCCTTACCTGGTTTTCACAGGGATCTTCTTTCTTAAATCCACGTGCTTATGCAGTGTTGCACCGCATGCACCATGTATACAGCGATACCGAGAAAGATCCGCATTCACCACATTTTTTTAAGGATGTATGGCACATGATGATCCATACAAACGAAATATACCAGGGTTTTTTAACCGGTAAGGCATTGCCTGACCCACAGTTCACAGAAGAGTACCTGCCTGTTTGGCCTAAACTGGATAAAATAGGGAACAGTATGATTACACGTATTATATTTGGAGTGGCCTACACTGCCTTCTATGTGTATTTCGCGCCGAGCGCCTGGTGGTATTTATTATTGCCCATACATTACCTGATGGGACCAATACAGGGTGCTATCGTAAACTGGTGCGGACATAAATATGGTTACGCTAATTATAATAACGGAGATCATTCCAGGAACACAGAGCCGTGGGGTTTATTTTTAATGGGGGAATTGTTTCAGAACAATCACCATAAATTCCGGAACAGCCCCAATTTTGCACAAAAATGGTTTGAGTTTGATCCTACTTATGTTATTATGATGATCATGCACGGTACACATATTATCAGGCTCAAAAAAACATAAAACTCATCTTCTTATATACTAAACCTGCCAGTAAACTGAGCAGGTTTTTTTTATGCATTTATATAAAGTGAAAATATCAGGGAGTAGGTTCGTAGCAATCATAGTTGCGCTGACGATAAATTTTATCGTCTTTAAATTCAAAAATGGTACAAATATGCGCCTTTAACACCAGGCCCTGTTTTAACCTGCCCACTTTTACTTTCAGCTCACCCGTCCAGGTATATTCTGCTATAACAGCCTCAGGGGTTTCAAAAAAATGGATTGGTTCAAAGTGCTGGTAAGCCAGCATTTTTTTACCTGCTTCAGCACCTTCCATTAAATTGGTAAATGTTCTTTTCCGTATTGAATGTATCATGAGGTTAGGATACTCAGTTTGCTCAATATCGGGATGCAGTATCGCTTTGTATTCATTTTCTGTAGTAGTAAACCATTGCAGTAAATGAAAAAATCTTTTTATGAGTTCTGTTTTGTTTGTCATGGCCGGCTTTTTTAGGTGACAGTAAGTACACAACTAAAGTAACATTTTTATCTTTTAAAAGCGAATAGCCCGGAAACCGGAATTTGGAATCCCGGATTGGTACAGGCATTGTGTTGATCGCAAAAAAAATCAGCAGACCAGCTGCTGATTTTGAAATAGTGTTGAAATATATTTTGATTATGAACTACAGGTTACACAGCCCTCTTCCATACTGCAGCTGCCGCCATTAAGCAGGCTCTCATCAGTTGCATCAACCACTGCAAGGCTAACATCACTAGCGTCAATTAAAGGCTCCTTTGCTTTGCCTCCCTGTTTTTCCACGGTGAATTGTACCGCCTGTGATGCTGCTTTGGTACGGAGGTAATACATCCCTGTCTTTAGTCCTTTCTTCCAGGCATAAAAATGCATAGAAGTAAGCTTCGATGGATTGGGCGAATCGATAAAGAGGTTCAGGGATTGCGACTGACAAATGTAAGCACCCCTGTCTGCGGCCATGTCAATGATAGCTCTTTGCTTAATTTCCCAAACAGTTTTGTAGATATCTTTAATTTCTGCCGGAATGCCCTCAATTTGCTGCACAGAACCATTGTGCTGAATGATATTATTCTTCATTTCATCATTCCACAAATTAAGTGCTACCAGGTCCTTCAGCAGGTGTTTGTTTACTACAACAAACTCTCCGCTCAATACCCGTCTTACATAAATATTTGACGTGTAAGGTTCAAAACATTCATTGTTGCCCAGTATCTGTGAGGTGGATGCCGTTGGCATAGGCGCCAGCAATAAAGAATTCCTTACCCCATGTTTTAATACCGCCGCTTTTAATGTGTACCAGTCCCAGCGCAGGGAAGGCTCTGTGTTCCACATATCAAATTGAAAAATAGCTTTTGAAACAGGCGAGCCCGGATAACTTTCATAAGCACCATCTTTCTGTGCAAGATCTTTACTGGCTGTCATGGCCGCGAAATAGATCGTTTCAAAAATTTCTTTATTCAGTTCTTTTGCTTTGTCGCTTTCAAAAGGCAAACGCAATAATATAAATACATCTGCCAGTCCCTGTACACCCACACCAACAGGACGGTGCTTCATATTTGAGTAACGGGCTTCTTCTATGGGGTAGTAATTATTATCAATTATTTTATTCAGGTTCAATGTTGCCTGGTAGGTAACATCGTATAATTTCTGGTGATCAAATTTGTTATCAATTACAAACCTTGGCAATGCCAGCGAAGCCAGGTTACAAACCGCCACTTCTTCCGGTGATGTATACTCCATTATTTCTGTACAAAGGTTGGAGCTTTTAATGGTGCCCAGGTTTTGCTGGTTACTTTTTCCATTGGCAGCATCTTTGTATAAAAGATACGGTGTACCAGTTTCTATTTGTGCATCCAGAATAGCAAACCAGAGATCCTGTGCCTTTATGGTTTTTCTTGCTTTGCCGGCAGCTTCATATTTTGCGTACAGCGCTTCAAATTCTGTTCCCCAGCATTCATGCAAACCCGGTGCTTCATTAGGACAAAACAAACTCCATTCTCCGTTTGCTTCCACACGTTTCATAAACAGATCCGGTATCCATAATGCATAAAATAAATCCCTGGCCCTCATCTCTTCTTTACCATGATTTTTGCGCAGATCTAAAAATTCAAAAACATCTGCATGCCATGGTTCAAGGTAGATAGCAAATGCACCTTTGCGCTTTCCGCCGCCCTGGTCTACGTAGCGTGCCGTATCATTAAACACTTTCAGCATGGGTATAATACCATTGCTGGTGCCATTGGTGCCGCCAATATAACTGCCGGTAGCACGTATACCGTGAATGGCCAGGCCAATGCCACCGGCACTCTGGGATATCCTGGCAGTTTGTTTCAGTGTATCATAAATACCATCAATGCTGTCTTCTTTCATGGTAAGCAGGAAGCAACTGCTCATTTGCGGCTTGGGGGTACCGGCATTAAATAAAGTGGGCGTAGCGTGTGTAAACCAGCGTTCACTCATTAAATGATAGGTCTTAATGGCATTTTCAATATCGTCTTTGTGTATGCCGATGGCCACGCGCATATACATGTGCTGCGGACGCTCTGCTACTTTACCCTCCAGTTTCAGCAGGTAAGATTTTTCCAGTGTTTTAAAACCGAAATAATCAAAACCATAATCCCTGTCATATATAATAGTAGAATCAAGCAGTTCTGCATTGTCATGTATGATCTTCCATACATCTTCAGCCAGCAGCGGCAGGTATTTACCAGTTTTGCTATCTGTGCATCCGTACAACAATTTCATTGTATGAGAAAAACTCTTGATGGTGTTTTTATGCAGGTTGCTTACAGCAATACGGCTTGCCAGCAATGCATAGTCAGGATGTTTAACCGTTAATGATGCGGCTGTTTCAGCTGCAAGATTGTCCAGTTCGGTAGTTGTCACACCGTCGTACAATCCCTCAATAACTTTTTTGGCTACGTCAATAGAGTTGACAAAACGTCTTTCCAGGCCGTAGCAAAGTTTTTCAATGCGTGCTGTTATCTTGTCAAATTTGACACTTTCGCGATTGCCGTTTCTTTTGATTACAAACATATATTTTGAATTTAATGGTAGTTTTAAAAGCTGCCAGCTATTAGCTATTGGTCTTTTGCCCACATGCGTTCTCACGGTTCACGCCTGACACCTCACGCTTAAAAATCTTCATCTACAGAAAAAGCCTGTGATTCTTTTCCTGAGAGCACGCCGGATTTTTGGTAATCACCTACTCTTTTTTCAAAGAAATTTGTTTTTCCTTCCAGTGAGATCATTTCCATGAAATCAAAAGGATTGCTGGCGTTGTATATTTTTGCGCAGTCCAGTTCACTCAGCCAGCGGTCTGCTACAAACTCAATATACTGTTGCATGAGTTTTGCATTCATACCAATTAAGGCAACGGGTAATGCTTCTGTAATAAATTCTTTTTCTATTTCAACCGCATCCCTGATAATACTTGTTACTTCAGCTTCTGGTAATTTTTCATTGAGCATACCATATAAAAGACAGGCAAATTCGCAATGCAGTCCTTCATCGCGACTGATTAATTCATTGCTGAATGTGAGTCCCGGCATCAGGCCTCTCTTCTTTAACCAGAAGATGGAACAAAAGCTGCCGCTAAAGAAAATACCTTCTACTGCAGCAAATGCCACCAGTCTTTCCGCAAAGTTTCCATTGTCAATCCAGCGCAATGCCCATTCTGCTTTTTTCTTTACGGCCGGTACGGTTTCTATTGCATGAAATAACCTGTGTTTCTCTGCGGGATCTTTTATATAGGTGTCTATTAAAAGGGCATAGGTTTCTGAATGAATATTTTCCATCATAATCTGGAATCCATAAAAACACCTTGCTTCCGGCAATTGTACCTCGCTCATAAAGTTTACCGCAAGGTTTTCATTTACGATGCCATCACTTGCTGCGAAGAAAGCAAGTACGTGCGATATAAAATGACGTTCGCCATCATTCAGTGCAGCCCAGTCTTTTAAATCGCTGCTCAAATCAATTTCTTCAGCGGTCCAGAAACTGGCTTCATGTTTTTTATATTGTTCCCAAACTTTGGGATGTTTTATGGGAAGTATGACAAATCGGTCTTTGTTTTCTCTTAATAAAATTTCATTTTCGTTCTGCATGGACTGCCAATTTATAGATGATTTTCACCTGCGGGGTGGGAGACGGGGCGCTGATTGCAGCAGGAAGGTTATTCCGTTTTGCATTCAGTTCACTGCCTTTCACCCGAAAGCGTTAAAACTTTATTTATTTGTGATACGGCAGGTCTTCTGACTTTCCCGCTTTCTGAAACCTTCCCATGCCGCTAAAAGCGCCACAGTGGTCATGATTTTTCAGAAAGCTGACGCTTTTAGCGCCAAAGGATTTACAGCTACGGGGATAGTTCCGGATTTACGCCGGATTCCCTTTTAATTCCACAACAGAAGAAATCGGTTGTGGTTACCATTATCACAGCACAACATTACTAATCAATATTAAATTAATGTGAAGGATTTATGCACCACTTGTTAAAAACTAACAGGAGCTGTATTGGC
>JBDSOC010000272.1:0-6559 GCA_039915085.1 Chitinophagaceae bacterium | reverse complement strand
GAAAAAGTAGCGCGTCTGCACCTTTCCAAGATTGGAGTGGTACTTGATGAACTTACTACCGAACAATCGGAGTACCTGGGTATTCCTAAAGCTGGTCCTTTTAAACCAGAACATTACAGGTATTAATCAAATCACCAAATGATGCTAAGAATAAAAACCCGTCACGCAAAAGCGCGACGGGTTTTCTTTTGATAGACAGCCGGTGAGTACGTTCCCTGTCAAATCACAACATTATTTTTTATACGCAGCAGCCAGTTTAACAGCATTGAAAGCATTTACAATACCACCACTTTTACAAAGCTGTGCCAGTTGCACTTTATCAGATGAGCCTGGTTTCAATGTTTTGTCAGCAGGCATAACAACAGTTTGCTCAATTATCTTTTTTACTTGCTGCGGAGTAAGCGCTGGAAAATAACTGCGGAGAAGCGCAGCCAGGCCACTTACAACGGGTGTAGCCATACTGGTGCCGTCAAAAGATACATATTTACTACCGGGTATCGTTGAATAAATTGCCACCCCAGGTGCAAATACATCTACTGCTTTTATACCATAATTACTAAAATCTGCAGCCATCCCTTTTGCATCACTGGCTCCCACTGTAATCCAATTGGAGGCAATGGAGTCAGCAAAAAGATATTTTGGATTTGGGAAATTATCATAGCCATCAATATCTCTTTTACTATTACCTGCTCCCTGCACCAGCAATACATTTTTACTGGCAGCATACCTTACTGCTTCATCAATAAATTTTTTATCGGGACTTAAACTTTTCCCAAAACTCATACTGATAATTGTAGCACCATTGTCAACGGCATAACGTATACCCAGTGCAATATCTTTATCATATTCATCACTTTCGGGAACGGTGCGGACCATCATTATTTTTACATTGTCAGCAATGCCATCTATTCCAATATTATTATTACGTACAGCGGCAATAATACCGGACACATGTGTGCCGTGTACTGCATTGGCAGCCTGTATATCCGCACTGCCGTAATGGGTTGTCAGCAAATTTTTT
The DNA here is from genome assembly GCA_039915085.1 of Chitinophagaceae bacterium. Lineage (GTDB taxonomy): Bacteria > Bacteroidota > Bacteroidia > Chitinophagales > Chitinophagaceae > JACMLD01. Next base: position 5,538 of record JBDSOC010000272.1, on the reverse strand, counting down.
TCATCATCGCCTGTTATGTCCAGATGATAATCTTCTACCGGCACCTTATCAGCCATCGCCTTGTGCTGCTCTCCGGCTACGTAGTTCCTTACATCATTCATTAAAGCGGTATTCTTTACTTCGGGCGGGCTTTCTTTAAAAATTGTTTTGAAATATATTTTGATTTCTTTTTCCTGGTCGTTTTTTGGTTTATAGGAAGCCAGGTCTGCCAGTGTATATTCATTGGCAGCAAGCCCTTGTTTCAAAATACTATCGCAAAAATTTATATTTTCCAGCGACTTTCGCAGGTTGTTTAGCTGCTCATCATTCATGCCTTTGTTTACCACACCGCTGCGTGCTTTTTGCCACATGGTATATTCGTACCGTTGCTCAGGCGAAAGACTGTCAGCATTTATATTTTTCCCTTCATATTTGTCTTTATACCGCCAATATATTCTAATCCATTCGCTGCTGGCTTCAGTTACATTCCTTCCATCCGGGTTTCCCAAAAAATTCCAACCATGCAGATCATCGGCATAACCATTGCCATCATCATCTTTGTTGTTTCCCGGTATTTCTTTGTTATTTAACCAGAGTACAGGTTTCAGATCCTCATGGGTTGTATCAATTCCACTGTCAAGCACAGCAACAATAACCGGCGTACTTTTTAATTTTTTAGCTGCTAAAAACTGGTACGCCTGTTCAAGACTAATACCATAATATCCATCTTTGGTAAAATCTTTTAAGTGCCAGCCACGTAAAGAATTTTCTTGTGCAGCGGCTACCAGTAAACAAAAGCAAAACGTTAGTGAAATTATTCCTCTTTTCATAAAGCAGTGATCAGTATTTATTGTTATGAATAGCCAGTTGTATTTATAATCAGCCACACCAGGGGAAAAAAGGAAAACAATGCAACAGGTAAAGCAATTAACTTTTGAAAGGGTTTACCTTTTAAAATTATAAACACGCTATGTGAAATAAAAAAAGAAAAGACAACACTTATTATGACCGGTAAAGCAAAAAATGATGCTTATGGCAATGTTTATCTACAAAACAGTCTTTGCTTCTTTTATTACACAGTTAATAGTAGTCTGCAGTAATTGTTGCTGTTCGGGCAGCATGCTGATTATATAAGGCTTGGGGCTGCTTCCTGTAAATTGTATAGAAATAATTTTTTTTGCTGCCAGTCTTTGTAACTGGGAATTTGTATACGCGGAGTTTTTAAAAATCAGGTGAAAAATTCCATCGCAGTTCATTGAACCATAGTTTTTAAACTCCTGTTTTTGTTTCCCGCCCTCATACACCATGGTAACTTCTGTTGCTTCATCAAGGCATTTCACAGCAGGGCTGGTTAATACAAAAAAGAAATCAATTTCTTTGCTGTTGATATCAATTGACAAGGTATTGCCCTGCAGTTCAATAAAGCCTGTACTCAAAGTGGGCTTACTGGTAATATCATCTTTACCTTTTTTTAGATTACAGTCCTGCGCCATTACGGCAAAAGGCAGCAAACAAATACAAAACAGTATATACTTCATAAAATATTTTATACTTAAAAATAATGACTGGATACAGTATCACCAATTACTGCTTGTTAAAATAGTATAGTTTTACAACATCTATGCCTGTAAAAGTTAGAAAAACAGCTTACAACATATTTATACTGGGCCTGCTTTCTGCTTTCTGCTATTGGCCCTTTTTCTATTGATATGTACCTCCCGGGCTTTCCTGCAATTGCAAAAGATTTGCATACGACCGTTGGCCATGTATCGCTTTCTTTATCCAGTTTTTTTATTGGAATTTCTGCCGGCCAGTTTTTATATGGCCCTTTGCTGGACAGGTTCGGCCGCAAGCGCCCACTGTACATTGGCCTGGGCGTTTATGTGCTGGCATCCATTGGTTGTGCCATGAGTGTGTCAGCAGATGGCTTGATTGCTTTACGTTTCCTGCAGGCGCTGGGCAGTTGTGCGGGTATGGTTGCTTCCCGGGCTATGGTAAGAGATCTTTTTGCAGTAAAGGACAATGCAAAAGTATTTTCCCTGCTGATGCTGGTAGTGGGCATTTCTCCTATTATAGCACCTACGCTGGGAGGTTATATTACGGCTGCATTCGGCTGGAAATATATTTTTATTCTTTTAGCATTTATAGTGGCAGCCATACTTGCTGCGGTGCATTTTACATTATCCGAAACGAGGCCGCCGGACACATCGCTCTCGCTTAAACCCGTCCCTATTGTCAAAAATTTTTTAGCCGTATTAAAAGAGCCCCAGTTTTATACGTATGCATTTACGGGAGCAGTTGCTTCTGCTGGTTTGTATGCTTATATCGCCGGCTCACCGTATGTATTTATGGAACTGTTTCATGTAAGTGAAAAACAATATGGGTGGATATTTGCTTTTATTGCTATGGGACTGATAGGCGCCAGTCAACTGAACAGTGTGCTGCTGAAAAATTATGAAAGCAGGCAAATTATCAAGGTGGCCCTTCTTTGTCAAAGTATTACAGGTTTACTCTTATTTATTGGAACTGCAACAGGCTTTCTTGAATTGTTCAGCACCATTTTTTTTATTTTTATTTTTTTATGTTGCCAGGGTTTCACATTCCCCAATTCATCAGCGCTGTCACTGGCACCATTTAGTAAAAATGCAGGCAGTGCTTCTGCGTTATTGGGTGGTATACAAATGAGCATTGGCGCATTCACTTCTGCCATAGTAAGTGTTTTGCATAACCATACCGCGTTGCCCATGACAGGCGTAATGGCATGCTGCGCCCTGCTTAGTTTTATAATTGTGATGATTGGCAACCGCATTATACGTTACCGGGCAAGTATAACTGCAGTAGAAGAGCAATCAGCAGAAATGATGAGCACTTCGTGATACAATCCAATTGCCATAACTTCGCTTGCAGACGGCATTTTATTATGTGCACAACTTTAACAGCATTTACTGTTAAGTAAAACGTTTTTTAGCATAAAATTTGATGCAGGAGAACTGGTTGTTTAACTATTAATTTATCTTACACCATGCAAATTCAATTTATAAAAAATATACAGTTTACAAGACTGATAAAGGCAGATGGTCACCTGCGTGAGTTTAATTTCAGAAAACTTACCGGTTTCCAGGACGAGCTGTTTACTGTAGATGTAAGCGATGATCGCGGTAATCGTATCATGTTTCGTATGAGAAAAGAAGATGGTGCATGGAAAATAGTTGCCCAGCCATTACCTGAGTGGGTGATAAAAAACGAAGCCGTTTTCAATGATGTTATTGAGGAAGAACTCCGCTCAGCTTAATATTTCTCCAACTAAATATCCGTTTAGTTTAACCGAATCACCAAAATCACCTTAAAAGGTTACACACTCCCATGCCAGTACAAAGGGTAATGCAATACTGCCCAATATTTTACGTAGTACCTTTGCATAATACCGATAGTCTTTTATATCAGCAGGAAATTTAAAAGCGCTGATACTTTTTTTATCATTTACCTCTCCTCCATAATTACGGGCAAAACCTTATCATAAAAACTTTCCACAGCAACACTACCGTCTTTGTTGGACAATGAGGAGATGATTTGAGCAATCGCCATTGCCGCGTTAGGCGTTTTTCCGCCAAATAAGCCTGAATGCGCATCAATATCAGCGATCTTAACACTAAACCCTGATTGTACGCTTCCTATAAGGGCCATTAAAATTGAAGGAATACTGTCACTGAATTGCTTCCACTGCCCAAATGGGATCATCACACCAATCTTGTCATCGCTTGCGCCGCGGCCAACTAGTTTTCCATTCTCAACTTTCGCCGCAAAAAGGGGGATTGCCCATTTAGTTTCCTTTACCGGCTGCACATCGTAATGTGCATACACCAGCGCGGTAGGTTTTCCAGGCGCTTTTTCCGCACTTCCATAAACTACCGGTTGCCAGCTGTTGGAATCAGTTTTGCGGTTGTTATGCCGGCTGCTTTCAGCTTTCCCACTATTATTTCACCGGTGATTGATCTACCGGCCATGTATCAGTGCGAAACGGTATTACTGGCAATCCTTCTGCAGAAAATACATTTCCAACCAGGGTATTGCCAAATCCATAACGTATGTATACAGGTTCTTTGATTGTTTTGTTCCAGATTATCAACTGCCCTTTTTCTATTTTGCCTTCTGCAGGCAACCAGTTTTCGTTTGCTCCCGAAATATAAAAGCCGGTCGCTGCTTTTTCTTTAATCATCATGCCATTGGGTGCATTGTCAAAACTAAGCGCCATACTCCCTTTTTTAACCACTACACTTTTGTACTGTGGGCTTTTATAATTGATACCGGAACGATGATACGTTTCCGCGAGGGCCCAATTGGCGAGCCGGTTACCCACTTCGCGCTTATGCGATGGGTGTATATTGGTTACAGAATCAATTAAATCAGTGATTACTACCATTCCAACATTGGGGTAAGCCATGGTTTTTGTCTGCGCCTCCTGTAATAAAGCACCTATATTATTGTTGCCATATTTGTTTGGCGCTATCTGTACATAATAAAAAGGGAAATCTTTTTTCCATGCCACGCGCCACGCATTGATCATGGCAGTAAATAATCTGTTGTAAGTGTCATTGGTAGTGGAATTACTTTCTCCCTGGTACCAGATTGCCCCGGCTATATTATATGAAATCAAAGGCGCAATCATGGCATTATACGTTAGCCCCGGCAGGTTCGGCCAGCCTTGCGATGGTTTTAGTTTATCTGAAGCCGTTTTCAATACTGCATCGTTTGCTACCAGTTCTTCCGGCGTCCATACTTCAGCAGGCGTACCTCCCCAACTGGTATTGATAAGGCCTACAGGTACATTCAGCTGCTGCTGTAATTTTTTGCCAAAGAAATAACCTACCGCACTAAAACTTTTTAATGTATTGGAATCACATACAACCCACTCCCCTCTTGTATCATCCTGCGGTGCATCTGCAGTGGTCTTGGGTATATGGAAGAAATGAATATTGTTAGTAGCAGCGGTGGCCAGCTCGGTCCGTGTATCTTTTTCACCATTGTTATAACTCCATTCCATATTAGACTGGCCGGAGCAAACCCATACTTCACCAATCATTACGTTTTGCAATGCAATGGTTTTATTACGCCCCGCAAGATTGATGGTAAAGGGTCCTCCTGCAACGGGTGTTTTTACTTTTAATTTCCATTTGGCGCCGTTACTTGTTACTACCGAATCCCTCCTATTGTCCCAGCCTGTTGTTACAAATATTTTTTCGCCGGGTCCGGCCCAACCCCATAGCGCCACCGAATCATTTTGCTGAAGCACCATATTGGATGCTATTACTGCGGGCAAGCGCAATTGGGCAAATGTTTTCACCTGAACAAAAACGAGACAGATAAAAAAGATGAGACTGAATTTGCTTTTCATACTGGCAATTTATTAATGAATTAAAAGTGTATGATTATTTTACAATAAACAATCCCGCAATAATAAATATAAATACCCGTACTTATATGACTCTTTCTACATATATATCACATACTGTTATGAATACCCGCATCCATGCAAAGGCCGGCTTACCGTCTTTCTTTTTC
>JBDSOC010000232.1:0-25431 GCA_039915085.1 Chitinophagaceae bacterium | reverse complement strand
TAAAAAGATACAGAAGCAGCAATATCAACAGCTGGAATTTCGAGGTAACAAATCTTACCATTTCCCAGCGTTGGTTCAATACTATTTGCCATATTTTACCTGTTTTATATTGAAAATATATGCTAACCCGCAAATTGAAGATACAAAAGGGCACAGGCAGCAACTGTCATTAATACAAAAGTAATAACTCCAAATATATTTGACCATTTACCATTCGTAAATTCACCCATTACTTTTTTATTGTTCGATATGTGAAGAATAATTGCTATCATAACAGGAGAAGTTATTCCATACATGATAGCCGTATAAATCAACGCCTGGATAGGGCTTATTCCCATATAATTAATGCAAAGGCCTGTAAGAAGCGAAACAATAATAACCAGGTAAAATGGTTTTGCTTCATAATATTTTTTATCAAGACTGCCATTCCAGCTAAAAGTATCTGACAATATATAAGAAAGACTACCGCTTAATACTGGTATGGCAAGAAAACCTGTACCGATTACTCCAATTGCAAAAAGTAAATATGACAGCCGGCCTGCAATGGGTTCCAGTGCTTTTGCTGCCTGCTCCACTGTATCAATCTTATGAATACCACCATTGTATAAAACTGTTCCTGCAGTGAGGATGATAAAAAACATGACAATATTTGAAAACAGCATTCCAAAATCTACATCAAGATCCATTTTATGTATGATTTTTTTATTCACTACCAGTTTCCTTTTTTTGTGCTGCACATCTTCTGCTTCCATAGTTGCCTGCCAGAAAAAAAGATAGGGTGAAATAGTTGTGCCTAAAATAGCAACAAGAATACTGATAAACTCTTTATTAAAATGGATGGTAGGAATGAACGTATGCTTTGCAATATCCCACCAGTTTTGTTTTGAAAGAAAAGGAACCACCAGGTAAAGCAAAAGAAAAAGACAAAGGTATTTCAAAAAAGCAGCCATTTTCTGGTAAGGAAGGTAAATGATTAATACCATCAGTATAAATGTAAACACAATTGTAAAAAAAATGGATGGCACGGAAGGAAAAATAAGATTAGCTACTGCACCCATACCTGCTATATCCGCCCCGATGTTAAGAACAACGGCGGGAAATGTAAGCAGGATCATAAGGTATAAAACCGGTCTTGGATAATTATTACGTATGGTACTTGTTAAACCCGCCGAAGTAACAATGCCGATTCTTGCACACATTTCCTGAATAGAAGCCATCAGCGGAAATGTAATCAGCGAGGTCCATAAAGTAGCAATACCAAATTGAGCACCTGCCTGTGAGTATGTAGCGATGCCAGAAGGGTCATCATCACTTGCACCTGTTACTAATCCGGGACCAAGTATGCTGAAGAACCGTTTTATCTTCACCAACCTCTTTTTTGCTGCTCTCATATTTAGGATTTACACCCTGTAAACATAAACCTATTCCAAACAACCCCCTGATTATAATTGGCCATTACCTACGGATAGAACGCAATATCCGGGCGAGTTATACGCCTGTTTTCAACACCTGTTACTGGAAATAATCTCAAATTATTATCCCCCTCATATGTTTTTCTAAGCTGTATTACTTACTGGTTGAGGAATCAATTTCTCCAATAAGTTTTCCCTTCAGGGTAAATTTTTGCTCCCTTACTGCACTCATTTTATCTGAAAGAATTGTACAATCAAGCAGGTTATCTGGTGTCGATCTGCGTCCACTAAAAATATTTATAAGCACCCTGATATCTTTATCCGCCAATGAGTCATAACTGGCTTTTGAAAATTTTATTCCTTCAAAATTTGCCAGCCTGTTGTTATTCAATTCTATTTTGGCCGATTTAATAAACATTTCTCCTGACTCTGCGTACTCTCTGGTGGTAGTATCTTTAGGCTGGCCAGAAAACCAGGCGGCTATAATAATTGTTTCTTTATTGCTGGTCAATTTCTCATTTGCTTTCTGGCTTAAAGCAATTTCAATTGCAAAAGATGGGAATATTAATGAGTCGCCAGCCATTTTATAATATGCAGCACTGCCGCCATATAAACTATCGCTTTTTGAGTAAGCAAGACTATCAGGTTTATCCGTACGCCCATTATCCTTGTTGCTTTCCTTTGACGCACATGAAAAAAATAATACAATGATTAATACGGCAGTTATAAATTTGAGCATATATCAGATTGGTTATAATGTTACTATCTGAAAATTAAAATTTACAGGGCAATCAAAAAAAAATTCAATGGTTGATACCAGTGTTTAATTATTTCAGATGTGAACATAAGAGCCAGGCCATTTTTTCATGATCCTCCATCAGCCCTTTAATGAAATCGCTTGTTCCCAAATCACTGAACGCATTGGCAATAAGATTTATATCTTCTCTTAAATGAATGACGATGCTTCCATGTCAATATTTTGCGTTCATAATAATAATTAATTTCTAGAATTATGGCAAATGTATGTAATATAATACCCGCCACATTCTTCTGAATGTTAAAGGCATACACCTGGACAAAATCATACAATCAGTTCTTCCCAAAAAACTATTCAGCACTGTCCTGTAAGCTGTTTTATTCCTTCAGAGTTTTCCTAAAAAAAATCCCGCTAATTTATAATCAGCGGGATAGTTAATATTGCTATTTTTCTATTTAATGACGGCCATCTCCATGCGGACGATCACGGTGATCGTCTCTCCTCTTGTCGTTTCCATTGTTCCCGTTATTTCCTTTAAACCTGTTGTTATTCCAGTTATTTTTGTTCCGTGCATATTTATCATCGCGGCTGTCGCGTATAGGATGCTGATCAAACTTTCCTTTGAATTGCGCATATTGCCTTCTGTCACGATCATGATAACGGTATGCATTTTTTTGATTTATAGGAACTTTATGCACACGGTATAAATCAAAATTTCTGTAACTGGAAGGCAAAACAGCCGCACGTACCCATTGACGGTTATTCTGGTATACAAACTGGTGGGCCGGCACGTCATAATAAATATCCATATCCGGGATATAATAATACTGTGCTTCATCATAGCCTTCCGGTGCCCATGAAGGCTGGTTTCCAATATTAATACTTACACTTAATTGCGCCTCCGTATGGTTTGTAAATAACAAACCTGCAGGAATTAACATCATGATAAAAATTAATCGTTTCATATAGTCTTTTTTTAAGTTCGAATAATCTATATCCTATGACTCCAAAGCAAGTGCCATGTTTAATACTATTGAAAATCTGCCCGTGAAAAAGCATATTGTGGCGACTAATGCCCAACTTTTTTACTTAAAAAAAAATGTTAAAAAAATAACTGGATTGATTGTGATGAAAGAAATCAAAAAGGTTTTTTTTATAAAGTTTTTATTGCACAGCAGATACCGCACCCCAGTCTTCCGGCGCAAATTCTTTAATTGTTTGAGAAAAAGTCCAGCTATATCCACCAATATCCAGTACTGAATACTGCCGTTCGCCAAAAAAATGCTCAGTGGGTCTTTGCAGGATCTCAGCGCCTCTTGCGACTGCGTTTTCAAAATGTGCATCTGCATTTTTAACCCTCACTAACAATGAATGACCTTGTATTTTTAAAAAATCCTGCTTCCCATATTGATCCTTCATCCCTTCTGCCAGTTCCGTTACAACAATAACCCCTTGTTCGTAAATTAATTGTGCGCGGTGTGTGCCGGCACGCCATCTTTCCTTAAAACCAAAAACATCACAGAGCCAGTTAATTGCCTTCTCAGTATCTGCATATTGCAATACAGGAATAATTGTACAGGCCGGCATGGTGCTAATTTTAACTGAATCATCGCTGAAGCTCATTTTATTATTTTTATATTTAATACTTAGTATGCTACAATCTCCGCATATTTTCTTTTACCTGTTTCATTATCTGATATTGTTTAAAGATGTTTGAATAATTACCTGGCTTAGTAGTTAACAGGCGGATCTGTATAACAATGTTTGTGATTATTTTCCTGCCGCATTTGTTATAAAAAAAATATTAAGCCCGATATAAATAACCAGCAACACCTGCGCGGCAATCATATCAAACTTTGCAGCCTGTGATTGTTTACCTTTTGTTACAAGCTTCAGGCTATAGGTAGTACAGGCTATTACGCAGAAAATAAAAAATAATGTGAGTCCATGCAATGTATCCACCAAAGTAAAAGACGTAGATTCAGGCAGCGCGGAATCAATAATATATTTATTACCAATGGCCGCAAACAGTGCGCCCACACTAAGTCCAAAGCGGCTGTCTATACCGTCTGAATGAATATAGAAACAGGTATAAGAAATAAGAAAAGCAATATACATACCAAGGAACATTTTCCAGAACAGGCTGCCTGCATCGCGGGTAATATCAAGCACTACACGGAACTGACTGTATAAAGTAAGCGGTTTTGACTGATTGTCATCTCCAAATGCAGTTTCATATTTTTTTACCGCAGTTTTCAAAATACAGCTATCAACAGACCAGCCATTAATTGTATACAGCGAATCGAAATTACGACCCAGCCTGTCGGGTTTAAATACCAGTGAGTCTGTGCTATATTGAGAATTTTCTATGAAGAATCTTAGCCGCTGGCTGTCAAAAGGAAAGTGCGCAATCTTCCACGAGTCTTTCATAACACATTGCAATTTCATTATCATGTATATACCGCCATCCGGATTGACAATGGTAGTATCAAATGATTTACTGACAGTTTTGGCGGTAGGCACTTCCAGGTATTTATCAAAACGGAAATTTCTATTCTTATATTTTAACCATAACCAGCAGCTGAGTGTATATTCCTTTTGTTTAAAATCAATATCATGGATACTGGTAATATAAATACCTGCAGTAACCGTATCCGGCGCAGTATGCTGACTATATACAGCTCCAGCTAAAAATAAAAATCCACTTATTAAAAACAGAGCTTTTCTTTTCATCACTGCTGTTTATACATTGTTTACTGTAATTAAGTTTCTTAATGCAATAAGATCTGCTGGCACATCTACTTTGTAATTATCCAGTTTAACGGCATTTAAAAAATCATTGGAAAATAAATCCGCAGTTTTTTCTGTCAGAAGTGTACTCCTGAGATTTTTCCATTCTTCAGCAGCGGCGCCATACATTGTATCTACAAGCCCCGGAAATGCCCATGGCGCATTTTTGCCCCAATGCAGTGTAAAATGTATGTTATTACTGGTGAATGCTTCAATAACAGCAGTCAAAAAGTTATCCAGGCTGATCATATTATCATTCTCTTTCCATGGAATACCATCTACTTCTAAAATACATGTGATCGGAAATTTTGTAAACCCCAAAGTGGCATCCGTGCCTTTGACAAAGCGCATTGATAGTATGCCTGGTACCGGTCCTTTATCCTGCATCAGGCCAATAAAAAGATCAAGCGCTTTTTCTGTATCAGCTGTATTGATCCCAAAACCACAACCAAATGCAGCGCTTGACTGAGACGTATCCCAGAATATCTCACCAAGCGTTCCTTCAATGGTATTGTCAACTTCCGGGAAAGCCTCACTTTTTAATGCCTGAAGTATTAAAGGAATAATGCGTTTATGTTTGGCGGCAAAATCAGCCACCCAGGAAGGAATGTCTCTGAATATTGATTTTTGTATAAAAGGAACAGGATTGGGGTATTTTGCCCTGTAAGGCTTTTTGTAAATGATCTCAGTAACAAAATCTTCGTTAGCGTTATAAGGATTAATATAAAGTTTGTAATGGTAGGGCCTGGTTACAGTTCCGTCATCCTGCACTTCTTCCTGTATTTTGAAAGCTGCATTGGTAAAATTCATATTCTTTGCAATTTCCAATGCATCCGCTTTTTTTATTTTTTTTACATAGCGCTTTAAAAGAAAGATATCTTCTGCTTCCATTACGATTCCATGGATGACGCCAAATGATCCCAGGCTCACCAACGCAGCGTTGAAGAGGCTATCATTCCGTACAACTCTTGCGTTAATACTTTTGGCAAAATTATCATTTAATGCGGGTCGTGTTTCTCTTTCAACATAAATGATATCATTTGCACCAGGCCCGGTAATAAGTTGAATACCCACAACACCATCCTGGATAGATCCTGTATCGATCGCAGAACCATGCACACCTGTAGAAATAGCACCGGCAAGCGTTTGCCCATTACTTGCACCACAGGTTTTCAATGACTTCCCTTTGTTTAACAGGTACTCAGAAATTTTTTTAACATTAATTCCACACTGAAACAAAAAAAGATTTTCTGATTTATATGTAGTTAACGCGTGCAAATGCTTATCCGATATGTCTCTCTTTATATCAAGGCTGGTATTGAAAAGCATTCTGTCCGGCTGATGTGCTATATTAGATAATGACCAGCCCTTACCATAAGCCCTGAACCTTTCATTATTGCTGATGCTATCTTTTAAGAGTGCCTGAATTGCACGTGCACTGTCATTAAACCGTTCAATAAGCGAACCAATACTTCTGTCTGTGTCAATATCGAAAAGTAGTTTTGCCGGAAATGGGCCGTTGAAGTGATAATTATTCCAATCTGTAACATGTGTAATTGATACGCTGGCCATGATTTCTTAGTTTGAGTTTGCTAAACAGGTACATTTTACTTTAATTGATTTTCTTTTACCAAAAGTAAAAGTATTGCGAAGCATGGCGCCGAAAGTGATCTTATATTCCACCGAATGGAATCCGCCAACCGCACATGCTGAGTCTATCACCATCACACCATCCTGCAGCAAAGATAATTTCACAACTGTATCAATGCTGTGAACCTGCTTGCCGTTGTAATAACCCAGTTCATGATTGGTAGGAGAATCCTGCGGTGTCCCGTTTTTGTTGGCAATTCTTATTGAATAAGAACAGGACTGCATAGCCACCATTATTGTTCCCATGAACAGCAACCTGCTCAATTTTAAACATGGCATAGAATAAATAATTTAAAGATTAAAGGCTGTAAGGTGTCGGAAAAATTCTTTTCAGGAGGTACTAAAGAGCCAGCTGTAGTCAGCGACCCGGCATCGTTTCAAATTTATCAATTTATTTTTATCAGTTACTGGCTTTAGTTTTTTTTAGCCATTGCCCCGTGCGGTATAACTGGCACTTTTACTGCACCTGCTTTGTAAATATATTCCAGTTTTTACATAAATAGAGGTTCTGGCTGTAAAATCACACTTATAGGGTAGGGTGCAAACCAGCCTTTTATTTGATGTAATTTCTTAATTGAATGCGGCCAATACTATCTATTCCGTTGTTAATACCCGTATATAAAGAGATATTTGTACATACCGGAACAGTTTTGTTTTTACATTAAACCTGGACAACTCAAAAAAGAAAAATAACAATAAAACCCAGCCATATAATTTTTGCTCCCCGCAACATTGCTGTTATACCATATTTTGCCATGGATACGGCAATCAAATGTTGTCATGTACAGGGGCAAGATTGCTGATAGAAGAAAGTAATGCACGCTTCATGGAAGCAAGGTCTTTTTCAATAGCCTGAAGGAAATGGCTGAAAAAGCAGCATTGGCAAAACCAACCGTAAAAGCATATAATGATACACTAATTACCTACGGGTGAGACATGAATGGAGAAAGCCCATCATTAAAATAACGATTCCACAACACAGGATTTCTATCGCGTCTTATATCTTCTTCGCAAAAGAAACCGTTTAATTTCTATTATTGCATTTAATAAAAAAATTAATCAGCAACCTTTCTTCCTTCTACTACCCGCTGATTTTTTTGAAATTTGTCAGCTTCACTTTTCTTTACCACCAGTCTTACTTCACCCACATTGGAGCAGGTGACACACTGCACTTTGTATGCGTTGTTGTCATAAGTCATTTCTGCCGTTCCATTGTTCCAGTTTCTTGCATATAGGGTAAAATAGTCTGCGTTCAGTCCGCCGGGCCCAAACGCAATGCTGTTATTCTGCAGCTCAAAACTGATCATTAATTTATCACCAAAAATATTTTCACAGATACCAGGCGTATATTTTGGTATGATTACTTCGTTAATATATTGCCCATTTTCAAATAAAATAACGCCGGATTTTATTTCACTTTTCTGCGTACCCAATGACCTGCGCAAAACAAGTTTCTGATCTACAAAAAACTGCACTTTTTTAATATCCAGGTTGCTATTCTGCACCCGTTGTTTTAATTGTTTGGTGAATGGTATATAAACAGTGTCTTTTGCAGTATGTTTACTGCCGCTGCAAGCGGATAAAAAAATTACTCCTGATATTGCCACTGCAGAATAAAAATTAGTTCTCATCATGTTACGGTAGCCAGTTTTAGATGACTAAGGCCCAAATTTATAGCTTTACCTGAATTTAACTAAACAGTAAATGTTAAGAATATGCAACTTAAACGGGAAGCTGAGTGAAAAATATCAGGCATATTTCTTACCCGGCGAATTCTCTGCATGTAAAGCCGTTTCGTTGTATGGCCAAATACTTCAACAGTACCTTCCCTTACTGCTGGTATCTGTCATCAGTCTTTTATAATTTACGCTGCGGTAAATACATGTGACGCAGACGGGTATGGAATAATCCAACAAAATATCTTCCCATAAAAAAAAGCTGCCTCAATGAGACAGCTTTATAAAATCCATACTAACTTATTTACTATGCAAACTGCTTCCTGATAATATTCAGTGCACCACCTGCTTTAAACCATTCTATCTGTTGTTCATTGTAAGTATGGTTAGCAGAAATAATATCGGATGTGCCATCTGCATGGTGAAGCATTATCGCCAAAGCCTTACCAGGGGCAAAACCTTCGAGGCCAAGAATATCAATGGTATCGTCTTCCAGTATCTTATCGTAATCCAGCTTATCGGCAAACGTAAGACCCAGCATACCCTGTTTCTTTAAATTGGTTTCATGTATACGGGCAAAAGATTTTACCAGCACCGCACGCACACCCAGGTGACGGGGCTCCATAGCCGCATGCTCCCGTGAAGAACCTTCCCCGTAGTTTTCATCTCCTACCACCATGGTACCAATACCAGCGGCTTTGTAAGCGCGTTGCGTTGCCGGCACCGGACCGTATTCATCCGTCAGTTGGTTTTTAACCTTGTCTGTTTGTTCATTATAAAAATTTACTGCACCTATCAGCATGTTGTTACTGATATTGTCCAGGTGACCGCGGTATTTTAACCAGGGACCGGCCATGGAAATATGATCGGTTGTACATTTTCCTTTTGCTTTTATCAGCAGTTTCAATCCTTTTAAATCAGTTCCTTCCCATGCTGCAAAAGGATCAAGGAGTTGCAAACGTTTGCTTGCCGGATCTACTTTTACCTGTATGCTGCTGCCATCTGCCGCGGGCGCCTGGAAACCGGGATCGTCTACCGCAAAACCTTTGGGCGGCAATTCGTAACCGGTGGGTGCATCCAGTTTAACGGCTTCTCCCTTTTCATTTATTAAGGTATCTGTTAAAGGATTGAATGAAAGATCTCCTGCAATGGCCAGCGCTGTAACCAGTTCGGGTGAGCCTACAAACGCAAATGTGTTGGGGTTGCCATCTGCACGCTTCGCAAAATTCCGGTTAAAAGAATGTACAATTGTATTCTTCTCGGCTTTTTCTGCTCCTACCCTGTCCCACATACCAATACAAGGTCCGCAGGCATTGGCAAACACGGTAGCACCAATTTTATCAAATACACTCAGGAAGCCGTCGCGTTCTATTGTAAACCTTACCTGCTCACTGCCAGGTGTAATTGTAAATTCTGATTTTAATTTCAGCCCTTTATCAGTTACCTGTTTGGCCAGACTTACAGAACGGGCAATGTCTTCATAAGAAGAATTGGTACAGCTGCCTATTAAACCCACCTCAATTTTTGTGGGCCATCCATTGGCAGCAGCAGCTTCTTTCATTTTAGAAATAGGCGTAGCCAAATCGGGTGTAAATGGCCCGTTTAAATGCGGTTCCAGTTCAGAAAGATTGATTTCAATAACCTGGTCGAAATAATCTGCGGGATTGGCGTACACTTCAGCATCGGCAGTTAAATGTTCTTTGATGCCGTCTGCCAGCGCGGCGATTTCTTCGCGGCCAGTAGCTTTCAGGTACCGGCTCATACTTTCATCATACCCAAAAGTAGAAGTGGTAGCGCCAATTTCGGCGCCCATATTACAAATGGTTCCTTTACCAGTACAACTCATAGAAGTAGCACCTTCGCCAAAATATTCTACTACTGCGCCGGTGCCGCCTTTTACGGTAAGTATACCAGCTACTTTTAAGATTACATCTTTAGGGGCCGTCCAGCCATTGAGTTTTCCGGTTAGTTTTATACCAATTAATTTAGGAAATTTCAGCTCCCAGGGAAGGCCGGCCATTACGTCGCAGGCATCGGCGCCACCTACACCAATGGCAATCATTCCAAGGCCGCCCGCGTTTACAGTGTGAGAGTCGGTTCCAATCATCATACCACCGGGGAAAGCATAATTTTCCAACACTACCTGGTGAATGATACCTGCACCGGGTTTCCAGAAACCAATACCATATTTATTAGATACAGATGCAAGGAAATCATACACTTCACTGCTTTCATGTACTGCACGTACCAGGTCTGTTTTACTGTTGTCTTTGGCAACAATCAGGTGATCACAATGCACGGTTGAAGGCACTGCCACTTTATTTCTGCCGGCCTGCATAAACTGCAGCAAAGCCATCTGGGCGGTAGCATCCTGCATGGCTACGCGGTCCGGTGCAAAATCTACATAACTTTTGCCTCTTTCATGCGCTACAGTAGCGTCTCCCTGCCAAAGGTGAGCATATAATATTTTTTCTGTAAGTGTTAAGGGGCGTCCAACAATTTTACGTGCAGCATTGATGCGGCCGGCGAAACTACCGTACAGCTTTTTGATCATGTCCAGGTCAAATACCATTATAATGTATTTTAGATGTTAGCAACGGTTTGCAGGCTTATTTGAAAAGGGTGTAGCCATTCAGTCAGGGCAACCTGCAATAGCCGTTTAAAGTGATGCAAATTTACCAAAAAAAGGGTTGGGAATAAAACCTTTCTGTGTTTAAAGTGGCACCAATTGCAGGCAGCGGGAAGTTTCACGCAAAGAGGCTAAGAACATGCACGCGAAGATGCGGTCTGGCTACCCACGGCTTTCTTTTTACCACAGAGAAAGGTGAGGTTATTAACGGAGGGTAACGGAGACCTCTGAAGTTATACACGGTAAAGGCTGTAGGCAGCGGGAAGTTTTATGCAAAGAGGCTAAGAAAATGCACGCGAAGACGTAGTCTGATGACCCACGGCTTTCTTTTTACTATAGAGAAAGGAGAGTTTATTCACGGAAGTAACAAAGACTTGTGAAGTTTCATGCGTTGAGGACTGCAGGAAGCGAAAAATTTCAAGCAGAGAGGCTAAGAAAATGTACGCGAAGATGGGGTCTGATGACCCACGGCTTTCTTTTTACCACAGAGAAAGGAGAGGTTATTCACGGAGGTAACAGAGACCTGTGAAGTTTCACGTCTCACGCCTGACCCATACACGGGTTCCTGTAGGATCTATTGCAATTTTGATTTATATTAGCATTCATGAAACGTTTTAAGCAATTTGTGGAGTGGCAGTTATTTGGTGTGTGTTCCTATATTGGCGATAAAATGGGCATCGCTTCTGCCACCATTCGTAAATATTTTATCTATATATCGTTTCTTACAATGGGTTCTCCTGTTATTATTTACCTCTTTGTAGCCTTCTGGATGAATATTAAAAACTATATCCTTTCGGCAAGACGCAATCCGCTCCGGTACCGTTGATTGAACAGCTTTTGTTTGTATTATTATTTATTAATGTTAAGGCCCTGATCAATCTTCACTTCCTCAATTAACTGCGGATGTTTGTTTTTGAGTATGACCATATTAATTACAAAGACCTTTTACAAGCCCTTGCTACAGCATTGGGTGTAACTTTACAAGAAGACAGGCTGCAATTTCCACCGCATGTGGCCATAGGTTTTGCACAAATAATTAATATATCCGGCGACTTACAGGTCATGGCATTTGATTATACTTTCACGGATAATTATCGCTTTAAAAGAAAAAAAATAAACGAAGAATTTTACACCCTCTGGTTCACAGAAATAACGGCAAAAGGCGATGTAAATGTAGATATTGACAATGATCGTTACCAGGTAAAGAATACCGCTTTTTCTACTGCCTTACTTACCAGTTCTTTGTTCGATGCCAATTATGAACTAACCGCCGGAACCGGCGCGAAAGGTCTTAATATATTGCTGGATAATCAATGGCTGGCGCATTACCTTGGTGTAGATTCAAAAAGTGGTTTGTTACACAAATATCTTTCCTTAAAGGCCTCGCGTATCACGGTTGAGCCGTTGGACATGGAATATAAAAAGCTTATCCAGGATGTGATTGACCATGTTAATGGCGATGGCCAATTTAAACAAATAGCCATTCAAAACAGGATCATGCTGCTGATAGAACGTTTTTTTATGCGCATGGCTGTTAAAATGGAAACAGGCAACCTTGACATAAAACTATCGCGTGAAGATATTAACAGGGTCATGGAAATAGAAGCGGTGATTACCAGGGATGTGTTTAGTCCTGCCCCATTTATCCCGGAGCTGGCTAAAATGGTTAACATAAGTGAAACCAAACTTAAAAATAATTTTAAAACAGTATACGGAATTCCTATTTACCAATATTTTCAAAAAGCCAGGATGCGTGCCGCCCGGGACGTACTGGAAACCAATAAATATTCCATTAAACAGGTAGCCATTGAGTTGGGCTATACCAATCTCGGTAATTTCAGCATTGCTTTCCGCAAAGAATTTGGAATGCTGCCCAGTGAGTTGAAATTATAAATTTTGAATTATACATTTTAAATGTCGGGGCTAAGTCCTTCATTCCATATTGAATTCCCACACTTTAAAGCAATTTGCCGGGAAAGCATTCAAAATTTATATTCAACATTTAAAATAATTTGGCAGGTTGCTATTACAGCAAATTCATCAATAAAACCTTCTCCAGCTAATCAATTGTCTTTTGCGGGTATAATATCTGGCATTCCCTGCGTACCATTGGGGATTATTGCCCGTCATAGATAGACGGCTGTAATTAAAAGACATATATAAGCATTTACACTTAAGTTTTTAGAAAATATGATCAAGCTCGGATTTAATAATTTCAGATTTGATGAAACGAAGATCCCGGATTTTGTGGAATCAGTAACCAGTCATCATTTTGGCAAAAAAATCTCCTTTAAGGACAAATACGCAAACGGTAATTATAAGTTACTGGAATTTGAAAACGGTTTTTACGCCTATGTATCCAATTACATACTGAATGATGATTTTGAACTGGAGTTATCTGTTGCCAAAGACAACTATGTGGCCCTGCACATCAACCAGATACAGGCGGGTACAGAATTTAAAATTTCACTTAACCACAAGGCTGTTTCTTATGATGATAAAGTAATTACTTCTATTTTTTTAACAGCCGCCAGTGACAGTTTTATATTGAGCGGCACCAGCGGGGCATGTGTAAACCGTCTTAAAATTATGGTTCCAAAAAGCTGGATTGCAAAACACATTCCTGACTTTGACGAAAGCCTGCTGAACACTTACCTGGAGCTGGGTGAAGAAAGACTTTTTTTTGATTCGATGGATAACACCTACCGCTGTATGGTAGATAAGGTGATGAATACGGAAGACAATGCTTTTTACTTATCACTCGCTCAAAATATAGTGGCTGTTATTACTGAACGTTTTTTTAACCGTCTTAAAATAAAGCTGCAGAAAAACCAGCAAGGAAATGAATGGAGCGGCAAGTCAGCATGAGAAAACTTAATAAAGAGGTCCCGTTTTAAAATCCTTCCCCAACCCCTGGAAACAATCCGACTTTGAAATCACAAAAAATATTCCCTGCCTGCAAGTAAGGCTCTGCTGAAAAGCAGGGCTTTTTGTATTATTCTACGATAGCCTTCCTCAATTTTACCAGTTGCTGTAACAGTCCTTCCAGCAGATCCAGCTTAAGCATATTGGCGCCATCACTTAATGCTTTTGCCGGGTTGGGATGCGTTTCAATAAACAACCCATTGGCGCCGGTAGCAATAGCTGCTTTGGCAATTGTTCCTATCAGTTGCGGATTACCCCCGGTAATGCCAGAAGTTTGATTGGGCTGCTGCAATGAATGTGTTACATCCATTACTACAGGCGCATTGTGTTCCTGCATCCAGGGTATATTCCGGAAATCAACCACAAGGTCCTGGTAGCCGAAAGTATTTCCCCTTTCAGTAAGTATTACTTTTTCATTGCCTGCTTTGCGAATTTTATCTGCCGCAAATTTCATAGAAGGGCCGCTCAGGAATTGTCCTTTTTTTACATTAACAATTTTACCGGTTGCGGCGGCAGCTATCAATAAATCTGTTTGCCGGCAAAGAAAAGCGGGTATCTGCAACACATCAATATATTTTGCAGCAATAGCGGCTTCTTCGTGCGCATGTATATCGGAGGTAGTAGGTAATTTATATTTTTCACCGGTTTTTTTTACAAGCGCCATTGCTGTTTCATCTCCAATACCCGTAAAGGAGCCTGCGCTGGTGCGGTTTGCTTTGCGGTAAGATGCTTTAAAAATATAAGGGATGCCCAGGTTTTTACAGATACCTGATACTTTATCCGCCACCTCCATTACCAACGCTTCGCTTTCCACTACACAAGGACCTGCTATCAGAAAAAAATTTTTCTCATCATACTGCTGATCTGCAAAAAGATTCTGTAAGAATTTTTCCATGCCACAAAGATAAGTTGATCAGTTGAATCATTGAATGGGCGATCCGTTGATCCGTTTCTTCGTCATCGTTTAACTGATCAGCTTCAATAGCCACGACTCAAACAATCAGCTATTACCTAATCAACTTTCAGGGGTGGCCCTACTATCTGCATTTCATTATCAGCAAAAATCTTTGCCATTTCTTCTTTTGCCGGTTCTTTTTCCAATGCAGCCACCGTAAGAAAAAAGTTTTCCATTTTTCCCGCGGGCTGAAAGAGCACTGTCATTTTTCCTTTCTCTGACACCTGCGTCCATGCATGCGGAACTTTCATGGGCAAAAAGATACTGTCACCGGCGGCAAGGTGAAATTTATCATCCCCCACCTGAAAATAATAAGCTCCTTCTATCACATAAAAAACTTCGTTCTGTAAATGATGAATATGCAGCGGTGTTCCCCTGCCCTGTGTCAAGGATATTTGTTCAAACAGGGCAAAGCCGCCGTCTGTATCACTGCCGGATACTTTTACATCCAGTATATTTGAGTTAACACCTTTTAATTTAATATGCCCGTGTATCCTGCCTTCTCCCCCATTTATTTTGAATCCTTTACCGGGTCCGCTGGCATTGATTCTATTTTTAGCATTCAGCATTAAAGGAGACACCCCTATGGCAAGTGCCGAAAGAATAAATTTATTTCTTTTCATTTTATATTTTTAATTGAATAGTACTTAATTGAAGGCCTGGCTCGTATTACAAATTTACATTTACGGATGATTCACCCGGAACAATATCGCCCAACAACCATTTAAATAGACAACCGTTCATGATAATAACAGAAGATATTAAAAATAACTGGATAAAACATTAAGCTGCAGGATCGGACAACTGATTTTTTTTGAACAAATGTCAAAAATGAATCCATTGGTTTTCTCCCTACATTTGATTAATTGTTTTAAAACAATACAATGATCAAAGAAAAAATACTTGTAATTGGCGCCAGCGGACAGATAGGAGTAGAGCTTACACTTGCACTGCGCAAAATATATGGCAATGCCAGTGTGGTAGCATCTGATTTGCGGGAACAAAATCCCCTGCTGGAGGGAACCGGCCCGTATGTAAGCCTGGATGTAATGAACAAGGAGATGCTGCATGTGCAGGTGATACGGCAAAATTTTACGCAAATTTACCTGTTGGCTGCAATTCTTTCTGCTACCGGTGAGAAAAACCCCAACCTTGCCTGGAACCTGAATATGACCGGCTTGCTGAATGTACTTGATATTGCACGCGAAGAAAAAATCAGGAAAGTTTACTGGCCCAGTTCCATTGCCGTATTCGGGCCAACCAGTCCAAAGCAAAACTGCCCGCAGCAAACCATTATCGAACCTTCTACCGTATATGGCATCAGCAAATATGCAGGCGAGTTCTGGTGCAAATATTATCATAACCGGTTTGGAGTAGACGTTAGAAGTATAAGATACCCTGGTTTGATAAGCTATAAATCAGCGCCCGGGGGTGGCACTACCGATTATGCGGTAGAAATTTTTCATGAAGCCCTGGAAGAAAAAACATACGAATGTTTTTTAAATGAAGATACTTACCTGCCCATGATGTACATCGCTGATGCCATACGGGGAACCATTGAACTGATGGAAGCGCCGGCAGATAAGATATCCATCCGCACTTCTTATAATCTTTCTGGTATGAGCTTTTCTCCCAAACAGATTGCAGCTGCTATCAAAGAACAAATTCCTGATTTTACCATCACCTACAAACCAGATTACCGCCAGGCCATTGCCAATAGCTGGCCGCAAAGCATTGACGATACGGTGGCCCGCAATGACTGGGGCTGGAAAAATGAATATGATTTGGATAAAATGACAAAAGAAATGCTGGATAACCTCAGCCGTAAATTTTGAGGCATGAGTGCTGAGACGCCGGCGTGCGTGCAATCACCTTCCTTACACCAGGCATACATCACTACATCACCACATCAAACATTATCTCAAAATCCTGAAATCAGGAAATGATCGTAGTTCCTCTTCCTTCCATTCAATACTATTTACTTCTGCACGGGAGGGCCCCTGCCTGCACCAGGCAAGTAGTTTATCCAGTTGGGGTTTTGTGCCCGTGGCAGTAATTTTTACGGTTCTGTCAGGCAGGTTGCGCGCAGTACCTGTAATACCAAGTGCCGTGGCTTTTTCCTGCGTGGTTTGCCGGTAATATACGCCCTGCACTTTTCCTTTAACAATTATAGAAATAGTCTGCAGCATACAGGCAAGTTATTCTTTTTTTATTCGTTATTATGTTGGTAAAAGAAGCATATTGATGAAAATCAGGAATGTCACCTGCGGGACAGTCAGTCGTTTATTTTTTGAACTATCATTGCAAAATATTGTTTTATACATATGAGATTACTTATCTGTTCTTTCCTGTTTTTACTTGCCACCTGCTCTGCAAAAGCCCAGGAAGCACCTGTTGGCAACTGGTGGCGGGCCCAGTTGCACCGCGCAGATGGCCAAAACATTATATTTAATTTTTTGTGGACAACAGAAAAAGGAAAACCAGTATGGTACATACGCAATGCCAGCGAACGGATACGCGTGACTGATATAAAAGTAAAAGGAGATTCGCTGATTGTACAAATGCCCTTATTTGAATCCCAGTTCAAAATAAAAAGAGATAAATACGGCATGGGCCTGTCGGGCAACTGGATAAAAGGCGGCGCGGTTAAAACACAAATAATACCCTTTACTGCAACCCTGGGTGGCCAGCGTTTTATGGCAGGCAGTAACGCCGGGTGGAATATTCACGGGCGCTGGGCGGCAGCCTTTATCAATAAAAATTCTTCTGACCCTGCTGTTGCAGAATTTACGCAACATGCCAATTACCTGACCGGTACTTTTCTTAACCCTACCGGTGATTACCGCTATCTTGAAGGTGTTGTCAGTAATGATACTTTGCAACTTTCCTGTTTTGACGGGGTCCATGCTTTTTTATTCACAGCTAAAATTGATAATAAAAATACTATCGTCAACGGATGGTTTTATTCGGGTGCAGTTTTTAAACAGGAATGGCATGCAGAAAAAAATGATACTGCCAGTTTACCTGAAGATGAT
This sequence comes from Chitinophagaceae bacterium, assembly GCA_039915085.1. Taxonomy (GTDB): domain Bacteria; phylum Bacteroidota; class Bacteroidia; order Chitinophagales; family Chitinophagaceae; genus JACMLD01. The sequence goes on along the minus strand of JBDSOC010000232.1, from coordinate 7,602 downwards.
GCAGCAATGTACCTGCGCCCCGGTGAAGAAAAACTGCATTTTAAATTTAATGACCTGGATGGCAAGCCGGTATCTATAGAGGATGAACGTTTTAAAAATAAAGTGGTGGTAGTGCAGTTTATGGGCAGCTGGTGTCCTAACTGTATGGATGAGACAGCTTTCCTGAGTGATTATTATAATAGAAACAAACAAAAAGGTATTGAAATTGTGTCACTGGCTTACGAATACAGCACCGACAGGGAACGTTCTGTAAAAACACTTAAAAAATTTCAACAACGTTTTAATGTACAGTACCCCATGCTCATTACAGGTGTTACGGTAAATGATTCACTCCGTACAGAAAAAACATTACCTGAATTAACCCCCATTAAATTTTTCCCATCGTCTGCTATACTTGATAAAAAAGGCAGGGTGCGTAAATTAGATACAGGTTTCAACGGCCCTGCTACCGGTGACCATTACCTGCAATATAAAAAAGAATTCGAAGAAACAATCAATAAATTACTGGCCGAATAATTTACATCAGAACTTTATCAGCAACAACATTTCTTCCAGCCCCTGCTGATCGGTTTCATCGAATTGATCATAGCCGGAACTGTCCACATCCAGAACAGCCACTACTTCACCATTACGTATAACCGGCACTACAATTTCCGATTTGGATAAACTGCTGCAGGCAATATGTCCCGGAAATTTTTCTACATCGGGTACTATCAGCGTTTTTTTCTGTTGCCAGCTGCTGCCACAAACACCACGGCCCATACTTATACGGGTACATGCCACCGGCCCCTGGAAAGGGCCCAGTACCAGCTCATCCTTTTTAACCAGGTAGAACCCTGTCCACAACCAGTTAAACTGCTCCTTCAGCGCTGCAACCATATTGGCCAGGTTGGCTACCAGGTCGGGCTCGCTTTCTATCAATGCTTTAACCTGTGGCATCAATGCTTTGTATTGTTCTGCTTTTGTGCCTTGTATTATTTGTAAGTCTTCTGCCATACAGCAAAGATAAGCTAAGAGAAAAAAAGAGAAAATAAGGTGTGCAGTATGGGATGTAACTACAGGTAAATAAAATTGTAGCCCCTGTCACCGGGTACAACCTGTTTTTTTATGCAGACTGTTCAAAAAGCGCCAAAATATCCTGCTCAATACGCTTTGGCCGCATGCTGGCAGCATCCAGCAGGCACCACGTGGTGATTGCCTCCGCCAGTTTTTTTAAAGTAACGGCATTGTATAGTTGCGTATGCCTTTCAGATTTTGCGCCCGCATTTTTTCCTACCCAGGTTCGCACTATAATTTCATTGTGCAGCAAGGCAGGAAACAGGTAATCAATTTCGTGGCGTAAAACAACCCATACATATTTTTTATTGATATTATCATTGCTTAACGACGCCCAGTGTGCACTGGCAACTTCCTGTACCCAGCGCAGGTAAACAATATTATTTACATGACCCAGTTCATCAATATCATTAACCGCTGCGGTAACACGGTGCTCAAAAGTTCGTAAATACGGCGTTTCCATAATATTTATAATTGCCCGGGATTGAATAATTACCTAATCAGCACAGAAGTACCTTTAAGAAATACTTTCTGACTGGTATCGCGATTGGTATAACGCAGCGTCCACACATAATTTCCGGAACTCTGCACATGCCCGCTTACAGTACCATCCCATTTTTTCGTCCAGTCCGTTGTATGAAATATCAATTGCCCAAGCCTGTTATATACATTAAATTCAAGGTCATCAGCCTTATAAGCATTTAAAGGATACAGGTAATCATTAAACCCATCGCCATTTGGTGTAAATGCATTGGGGACAGCTATATAACATGTTTTTAAAATTTTTATTTTGCGGACAGTAGTATCAAGGCACTGATCTTTATTTTTCACAACCAGTTGCACCTGGTAAATTTTTTCTACCCCGGTCAAAGGATATTTCTGCGGCCCGGGTTTTTCATCCACGCTGGTATTACTGTTGCCGAAGCTCCAGTTATAAGCAACAATATCCCCTATACTTTCATTTTTAAAAACAGCGGCATCCTCGGGGCACAACAAATCGTTGGTTTCAAAAACTGCTTTTAATTCATTGTCTAAAGAAATGGTCTTTACAATACTGTCGCTGCAAAAGCCATTGGAAACCTGCAGTGTTATCTGTTTTTTACCGTAGCTTTTAAAAATTACCTGTTTGCTTTGTAAATTACTGACACCAACTGCGTCAAAAATCCAGCGCCACTGGTTCACACCATGATCTCCATTATGAGAAAAAGCAACTGTATCGGCTTTACAACCTAAAAGCAAGTTGTAATCAAAATCTGCAGATACGGTATCTTTTAGGGTAAAGTTAACCGTTCCGCCAGCGGGTGTTTCCTGTCCGCATTCATCAATGATATTATTAAGATCTGACCCCTGTTTCAGTTTTACCTGGTAGGTTCCGCCAACTACTACAGGATATGCCAGTTTAAGTACAATGGTACTGGTTAGGTTACTGTTACAAGTACCGGCAGCACTGCTGACAGTAACAGGCGAAGGCCCTGTTATTATAAAATCACTGCCGTCACCGGCAATCGAACTGCAGCGTATATTTTTTTTGAAGACCAGCTCTAACTGCGAAGGGGCACATTTTACCGGGTTAATGCTATCCAGTGGAGTAGGTTGAAGCGGGGTGATGGTAAAAGGAAGTTTGTGCCCGACCGGTATATCCCTGTCGCAATCATCCAGCAATGTATTCACATCCGTTCCCTTTTTAATAGAAAGATTATAATTACCGGCTGGCAAAGGGTTACTTAAAACAAGTGTAATAGAGTCCATGTCAAAACTACTGTTACAACCACTGGCGGTTGCAGCAATGACCGTTGCCATAGCAGGCGTTATAACAAAATCACTGCCATCAGCAGCAAGTGAATTGCATTTCATTTTAGTATCAAGTTTCAATGTGATGACGGTTGCATCGCAGGAAGGCTGTAATTTTTGCAAATCGGGTAATTTGGGATCATTGATAACTGCATTGCCCCCGCTAAAAGACAGCTTATAACCGCTTTGACTATCGCTGAAATGACTTACCATCAACAGGTAGGTATGCTCTTTTTGCAATACCGGCATCGCACTAAACTTGCTAATGTTGTCATTGGGATCTGAACCACACTCTACTTTATTAACACCGGATGGTGTAGCACCGGTAAGGCCATAACTCCCTGACCAGTTAGCCACCACAAACAACGAGGTATTGGTATATACCGAATTAAGATCAGTGATGCCGGTGATATCATATAATTGCCAGTCATAATCATCGTTTAGATCATTGGGTGTTATTAAAAACCCAAGCGTACCTGTCTGGTAGCAGGTGAACCGGTACCAGAAAGGATTTTTATCGGCATAACTGGCATTACTGGCGCTGCAACCTGGTACTGTTACCGGCCGGTTTGTACAAATGGGGACCGTAGACTGCGTGAAAATATCTTTGGTGCAAAGAGGAAAAGCAGTAGCAGGTGTTTGCCCCAGTGTGCTGCACGCTCCCTGTACCTGCGCATCCAATTTAGCGGCTACTGATAAAAAAAGGAAAAAAGCAGTGATAATCTTCACAAGCATATACTATTGACCTTCAAAAATATCGCATCGCTGCAAGCAGCCTGATGAATATTAATGCAATCGAAAAAGAATTAACAAATTGAAAGATGTCTTACTCACATAAGGTTAACTGCTCAGGACCTCTTGTAGCAAATTGAATAAGATTTACCTTACCAGCTTTATTATAGTGAAGCACCAGCGTACCGTAAGACATTTCAAAAGCATCCCAGGTATCATCTTTTATTTTTGGATTACCCAGTGTCTTAAATAAGCTGTTTCGTGCCAGCCCCATTATAGGAGTAGTAAATTTACCCTGAAATTTCTCTTTAATTTCTATATAATCTCTGTCAGTATAAAAATAAACATCTTTGTCTTTATAAAAAATACTGGCACCGCATTTTGCCGTACCTCCCTCAGGTTCTGAAGCCGTAAAACAAGGGAACTTGTCCTTTATTTCGTTGAAACGTGCATTGGCTTTGAGCCCGTTTACCTTACCATCAATAATATCTACCGTAAAAACATCACACCTGGATTTAGCAACTAACTGAGCCTTAGTAGCAAATACAAGAGTTGTCAAAAAAAGAAGTGTAATTAGCCGTTTCATAGATTTCATTTTGGTTAAAATTGGGTTTGAGTCGCGGTTATATAAGCAAAATTCCTGCTAAAAAACTTTGAAAGGACTTTTTATCCATTTTGGGACAATGATTTTTGCTAAAACTCACTGCCAGCAACAATTTTTAGAATACCCGCCGTATAATAACGCACGCACGGGGCCGTTAATATAACAGCAAAATCACCATAACCAATAGCCGGTTTTTACTGACTAAATTAAAATGCCTGATTATAATCTGAACTGGTTTTTGTAAATTCATATAACGCTGATTAAAACTATACCGCATGAAAGCATTATCGGAAACATGGTTTGCAGACGGATATATTGATTTTGAACTTAAAAAATACACGCTGCTTGCGTACCTGCAGGAAGTAAACAAGTACTTCAATGAAAATAAATTATACCCGCAGTTATCTGATCTAATCTTTCACTACAACAACCTGGTAGCATTTCGCGAAAATAAAAAATTCTTACAGGAGCATTTTCCAAAGCGTCTCAATGGAATACAACTAGAGAAATTACAGTTGTTATACCAGCAGATCGTAGAAGATGATGATATGATGAAGGAGCTGGAAACAATTATAAATTATTCAGCATCAAAGATGAAAGCCGCTATTTCAAATGGTGCAGAACTATATGAGTTTATTGAGGATAAGCTTACTATTTTTCCTATCGGTATTATACCGCTTGAAATTAATGAGGGCTATTTCTTTTTAAATGAAGGAAGCGGTCGCCATACAAAAGTATACCAGTACCGGCTAAGTATTTTTGAAAAACACGATGAAAAATATCGTTCTATACGTACTGAATTTATATCAGATTGGGAGCGTAATATGGTAAATACCTACGAAAATATTAAGTCGGAATTAATACGCGGCAAAAAAGATTTGCCCAATCCTGCAGTGTATTCAATAGAAACACCGCTTACCTGCCCGGTAGAAGAAACCCTTTTACCCATTGCCAAAAGAAGTTTGGTAAGATATATTTCAGGTAACGCAGCGTAAGGCAATGGTACGTGCTAAGTTGTAAGTGATTGCCGCGGACACTTTAAATGCGTAATTTATTACATCATTTATAATGGAAGTTTATTAATCTCTTTTATTCACTTCTTTTATATCATACTTTCAACTTATTATTTGTTGCTTACAACTTGCCAATTATAACTTACTATTAATTCTCCCCCTCCACACGCTTATCGTTTGAAATGCTACAGCGGTAATAATAAACAGCAGGCCAATATAAAACGAGTTCCCCAGTTTTTCATTTTCATGGTACACCATAAATGCAAGAATGATTCCATACACCGGCTCCAGGTTATAAGTAAGATTTACAGTGAATGCAGATATTTTTTTAAGCGCATTGGCAGAAAGCTGGAATGCCCATACAGAGCATATCCACGATAAAAATAATAACCATAACAAATCTGAAGATCCGGGTACTATATGATCAGCAGGGAAATTTTTCAGGTAAAACGGCATCAATATTGACAAAACGAGAAACCCGCCCGTTAATTCAAAAGTCATGAGTGTTTCTGCATTCATACGCTGCATCAGTTGCCGGTTGCATATAGGAAAGATGGCGCCCAGCACGGCGGATATAACACCGGTGATGATACCTGTTTTATACCTGCTGTCAAAATGAAAAATAATGTATATGCCGGCTATAACAAAAAAGCCCAGTAATATTTCAACTGGTTTAAAGGCGGTTTTAAGCATCAGGGGCTCTAGTATTGCGGTAAAAAAACCAACCGAAGAAAAACATACCAGGGCTACGGATACGTTGGCATATTTGATGGCCCCGTAAAAACTCACCCAATGCAAAGCAGCCACAAAACCGATAGCTGCAATTTTCACTATATCACGTAATGAGATTTTCTGAATGCGTTTACGGGCTAAAAACAATATCCACATAGAAACCGAACTAATGAGCAAACGCCACCATACAATCAAACCTTCGTTAAGCGTAATTAGCCGGCCAAGTATACCAGTAAAACCGGCCAGGAAAACAGCTATGTGCAGTTGAATAAACGCTTTTTTCAAGTAGTAAGAGGTGAATCGTAAGTGATATGTTGTAAGTGGTAAGTGTTCGCGCCGAAGATTATAAATACTTACAATAAATATTGTTAACAGAACCCGGTACCACACAATTGATTTTCCGGGTCTAAAAACATATTATTTACAACTTGTTACTGCTTCGTTTTGGCAAATACTTCGTTGCTGACAGATGAATAATCAGCGGATTCAGTTTTTTTTACCCGGTTGCGGTAATCTTTGAACCAGCTTTGCCAGCGCAGGTACAATACCCCGGCTATGCCTTCTTTTACAATGCCTTTATTCATTTTAGAAGTACCATACGTACGATCCCTGAAAATGATAGGCACTTCTTTAATGATAAATCCAAGCTTCCAGGCAGCAAATTTCATTTCTATCTGAAAAGCATAACCGATAAATTTTATTTCATTAAGGTTAATAGCCTCCAGTACTTCCCGTTTGTAACAAACAAAGCCAGCAGTAGGATCTTTTACCGGCAAACGGGTGATAAAATGTGTATAAAATGAAGCACCTTTTGACAGAATAATACGGTTACGGGGCCAGTTTACATTTCCCCCACCCTTTACGTATCTTGAACCCACGGCCACATCGGCACCCTGTAAACAAGCTTCGTATAAATTATCCAGATCTTTGGGGTTGTGAGAAAAATCGGCATCCATTTCAAATATATAGGAATAGCCTCTTGAAAGCGCCCACCGGAACCCATAGATATAAGCAGTGCCCAAACCCTGCTTACCTTTTCTTTCTTCTAAAAAAAGCTCATTGGGATAAGCTGCCTGCATGTCGCGCACAATCTCCGCAGTGCCGTCGGGCGAATTATCGTCTATTACAAGTACATGAAAGTGTTGCTCCAGTGAAAAAATGGCAGCTACTATATTGAAGATATTCTCTTTCTCGTTGTAGGTTGGTATAATGACAATCTTTTGCAAAATGGGATTTATCGTTACAGTCTTTATGGTTTGCTACGAAAATACATTTTTTATTAATGTATTTGGTACACTAATAGTTAACCATTTACAATTAGCCCTTTTTTAACAGGGTCCGGTTCAATATTTCTGTGAGTTTCTGCTTGGTATGCAGGGGGAAATCGCCCCTCATCATCCAGTCATAATATTGCGGTTCGGCTTTTAGCACCTCAGTCACCGGCCTGCCTTTATGCTTTCCGAAGTTAAAGACTTCTACCCCTTTGTCCATAATAAACCGGCGGGCAAAGTCAACAATTATCTCTTCACCCGTAAATTTTAATATACTGTCTATTGTGTTTCCTATCTGCGGATAACGTATCACCTGCGCTTCGAGTATTTCCATGGTAGCCCTGGCATCAGCTTCTGCACTGTGGGCGCCCTCAAGGTCTTTCTGGCAATAAAATTTGTAGGC